>JALWUB010000267.1 GCA_026993275.1 Robiginitomaculum sp.
GCATTGACCGCTATCTGGCCGGTCTGTTCGATGACCTGTCGCGCTCGCGCCTGAAAGCGCTGATCGAGGACGGCCGGCTGGAGCTCGATGGCGAGCCGATGACCGATCCGTCGGCCAGGACCCGCCCGGGCGGCCGCTATGTCCTGCGCCTGCCGCCGCCGCGCGCCGCCGTGCCCCGGCCCGAGAACATTCCCCTGGACGTTCTTTATGAGGACGAACACCTGATCGTGCTCGACAAGAAGGCCGGCATGACCGTGCACCCGGCGGCGGGCAACTGGTCCGGCACCCTGGTGCATGCCCTGCTGCATCATTGCGCCGGCGGATTGTCCGGCATTGGCGGGGTCGAGCGGCCCGGCATCGTGCACCGCCTCGACAAGGACACGTCGGGCGTCATGGTGGTGGCCAAGACGGATGTGGCGCATCAGGGCCTGAGCACGCAATTTGCCGCCCACAGCGTCGAGCGTGCCTATCTGGCGGCGGTGCGCGGCGCCCCGAGGCCGCGCGCCGGGCGCATCGAGACCCGGCTGGCGCGATCGCCCGGCAACCGCAAGAAACAGGCGGTGGTGCGCGATCCGGCCTCAGACCATGGCCGCCTTGCGATCACCAATTATGAGACCATCCGGTGTTTCGGGCAGAGTCCGGGCGCGCCTGCGGGCAGTCCGGCGGCGGCACTGGTCCGCTGCCGCCTGGAGACCGGGCGCACGCACCAGATCCGCGTGCACATGGCGCATATCGGCTGTCCGCTTCTGGGTGATCAGGTCTATGGCAGGGACCGGGCCCTGGCGCGCATCGCCACGCCCGCGGGCGAGGTGCTGCGCGACTTTCACCGCCAGGCCCTGCATGCCGCCGTGCTTGGCTTCACCCACCCGGTCAGCGGCGCGGCCTTGCGTTTTGAAACGCCGCCGCCCAAGGACATGCAGCGCCTGATCAGATTTCTGGAACGCTTGTAGGCCTACGCCCTGGGGGTCACTCTTTTTCGGCCAGCCGCAGGAAGCGGTCGCGCCAGTTGGCGCATTCGGCAAACACCCCGGCAAAGCGGGTGGTGACCGTATCGACGCCGCCATGATGCACGCCGCGCGTGCTCATGCACTGGTGCTCGGCGCTGATCATGACGGCGCAGCCGCGCGGCTGCAGGTTCTCCATCAGTGCCGTGGCGATCTGCGCGGTCAGGTTTTCCTGGGTTTGCAGGCGCTTGGCATAAAGCTCGACCAGGCGGTTGATCTTGGACAGGCCGACGACGCGCCCGGCCGGCAGATAGGCCACATGGGCCTTGCCGATAAAGGGCGCCATGTGGTGCTCGCAATGGCTGTGCACCTCGATATTGCGCAGCATGACCATGTCGTCATAGCCCGACACCTCCTCGAAGGTGCGCTCCAGAACCTGCGCCGGATCGCCGCCATACCCGGCAAACCATTCCTCGAAAGCGCGCACCACCCGCGCCGGGGTGTCGCGCAGGCCCTCCCGGGCCGGATCATCGCCGCTCCAGGCCAGAAGCGTGCGCACGGCGGCTTCGGCCTCGGCGCGGCTGGGGCGCGCAGGCGGTTTGTCGACAGCGCGCAGGGGCGCCGGGCTGGTCTTGATGGCATCCATGAGAATCCCCGTGATTTGCGGGGGAGGGGGTCGAGCCGGAGCAATCCGGGCTTAACGCCCGCCCTGTGAAGTCAGATGTGACAGGAAGCAATTTACGCGCTGCCCGGCAGGGCGGCAACCCCATGGCCTTCAGGGTTTCATGCGTGCCCGGTGCGGCCGCCCATTGCATCATGCGCACAATCGCTTAAATGTGCGCGCCACACACCCCGACACAGGCCCTGGCCATGGCTTTGCAGCTTTATGACACCTATGCGCGCCAGAAGCGCGTCTTCCGCCCCGCCGATGCGCACCGCGTCACCATGTATCTGTGCGGGCCGACGGTCTATGCCTGCGCCCATATCGGCAATGCCCGCCCGGCCGTGGTGTTTGACACGCTGGTGCGGCTGTTGCGCCACACATACGGCGCCTCCCATGTGGTCTTTGCCCGCAACATCACCGATGTGGACGACAAGATCATCGCTGCGGCGGCGAAAGAGGGCGTGCCCATCAGCGCCATCACCAGCAAATACGAGCGCATCTATCACGAGGACACGGCGGCGCTGAACGTGCTGCCGCCGGATATCGAGCCGCATGCCACCGGCCACATGGCGCAGATGATTGCCCTGATCACGGCGCTGATCGAGGCCGGCCATGCCTATGCGGCGCAAGGCCATGTGCTGTTCGATGTGCCGGGCTTTGCCGGTTACGGCGCCCTGTCGCACCGCAAGCTCGAAGACATGATTGCCGGGGCGCGCGTCGAGGTTGCCGCCTACAAGCGCCATCCGGCGGATTTCGTGCTGTGGAAGCCGGCCGCCGATGGCGAGCCCGGCTGGGACAGCCCGTGGGGCCGCGGCCGCCCCGGCTGGCACCTGGAATGCTCGGCCATGATCGAAGCCAATCTGGGCACCTCCATCGACATTCATGCCGGCGGCCAGGACCTGATCTTTCCGCACCACGAGAACGAGCGGGCCCAGAGCATGTGCGCCCATGGCGGCAAGCGCCTCGCCAATTACTGGATTCACAACGGCTTTCTGGACATGGACAGCGAAAAAATGTCCAAGAGCCTGGGCAATGTGAAGCTGATCCATGATTTGCTGGAGGCCTGGCCCGGCGAGGTGTTGCGCCTGGCCCTGCTCAGCGCCCATTACCGGGCGCCGCTGGACTGGTCGGAGGACCTGCTGCATCAGGCCAAGGCCACGCTGGATCGCCATTACGGCGCCCTGCGGCGTCTTGAGAATGTGCCCGCCGCCGATGTGCCGCCGCCCAAGGCCTTTGTGGCCGCGCTTGAGGATGATCTCAACACGCCGCAGGCGCTGGCCCGGCTGTCAGCCCTGGTCAGCAAGGCCAACAAGGCGCAGACCCGCGAGGAACAGGCCCTGCTCAAGGGCCAGATCAGCGCCGCCGGGAGTCTGCTGGGGCTGTTGCAGGAAAGCCCGGAACACTGGTTCAAGAGCGACAAGGGCCTTGGCGCGGATGATGCCGATGCCGAAACCATTGATGCCCTGGTTGCCGCCCGGGTGGCGGCGCGCAAGGCCAGGGACTGGGCCGAGGCCGACCGCATCCGCGCGCAACTGACCGAAATGGGCATTGTCGTCGAGGACAAGGCCGATGGCAGCATCTGGCGGCGGCAGTAAAACCGGCCTATACGTCTTTCCATGGACAATGCGCTTTACAACACCGCCATCCTCACCCTGGCGGCGGGCATTCCGCACCTGGGAACGCTGGAAGCCCCGCATGGCCATGCGGAGAAGACGGCGCGGCTGTGCGGCTCGCGTGTTGCCGTTGACCTGTGCCTTGATGAGGCCGGGCGGGTGTGTGATTTCGCGCAAACCGTCAAGGCCTGCGCCCTGGGCCAGGCGGCCGCGGCCATTCTGGGCCAGAATGTCATGGGCGCCAGCGTGGACGAGCTGGTCAAGGCGCGTGACGCCTGCCGCGCCATGATCAAGGACGGCGCCACGCCGCCCGCAGGCCGCTTTGCCGGCCTCGCCAGCCTGGCCTCGGTGCACGATTACCCGCAGCGCCACGAGTCGGCCCTGCTGCCCTTCGAGGCCGTGGCCGAAGCGGCTCAGGCCGCCGCCTCTGCAAAGTCTCGAATTGCATCCGGATCTTAGGGTCAAGCATTGCCCAGCAGCGCCTTCATCTGGTCCAGATAGGCAATCCAGGCCCGCCGCCCTTGCGCGCTGAGCCGCACCGTGGTCAGCGGCTTGCGGCCGGCAAACCGCTTTTTCACCTGCACATAGCCTGCATCCTCAAGCTTGCGCAAATGCGTCGAGAGATTGCCATCCGAAGCGCCCAGCCTGGCTTTCAGTTCGGTGAAACTGGCCTCGTCCACCGAGGCGAGATAGGCCATCATGCCCAGCCGCACGCGGCCATGAATCACCGCATCCAGCGCCGTTGGATCAAACGCGTTTGCCATGATCCGCCCTCACACCAGGGCCGCAGGTTCATGGCGCATCATCCAGATGCCGGGCAGCACCGCGGTCAGCACCACGAAGGCCGACGCCGCCAGATAGGCCACCGGCTGATGCAGCAGTGCCGCTGTCGCCAGGGTGGCAAGGAAAGACAGGCCGGCAACAGCCTTCATGGCGCCATTGCCCGCCAGGCTGCCCGTGGTGAAATAGGCAATGCCATACACGCAAAACGCCATCGGCATGATGGTGTCGAAATCACTGGCCAAGCCCCTGCCGGTCATGGCGGCGATGACGATGCCCATGACATAGATAAAGATGGCCAGGCCGCCAATGCTCCAGACGGTCTTCGAGACGCGATTGCCGACCGAGCCAAAGCCGGGCTTGCCGCGCATGCTGCGGGCCAGGAGCGCGCTCAGGGCGCTGCCCAGCACGCCAATGGCCAGCCAGATCAGGCCAATGCGGTTTGCGCCCCAGGCCACCCGGTCTGACAGGATCAGCCATTCGGCAAATGTGGCGCAGGCCACCAGCACGCCCCACATCAGCGAAAACCGGCCGCCCAGCAAGGGCGCCTGCACCCCCTCCGCGGCCAGGGTGCGCATGTATGCAATGTCATCGGCCAGAGCCTCGGCATGTTTGTCAGTCATTAGCTACCCTCCATATACAAAGAACTTCGTAAATCAAAGTATAAGGAAGTGCGCACGCTGTCAAGGAGCCTTGGAGGCGGACCTATAAAACCAGCGTCACCAGCGCGATATTCGTGAAATATCAATGACTTGGTGCATGCCGCACAGGACGGATCTCTTTGCAGGCGGGCTGGGCCATTGAGATGAAGCGAGGGGGCGCGCCGGCAAAATCTCCAGGATGTATTTTGCGCGAGCACTTCAAGGGCTGCGTCCTGCCGGCGGTGTGAGGGGGCTGTAAGCGCCCTTGCACTGTGTTGCCCCGGCCCTTTGCGCTCCCGTATTATCCCGGGAAAACAGCCGTTTATCCAGGATCCATCGTGCTGCAACACGCCGCCATGGCCTCCGGATCATGCCTCATGACATTTCCGGCACGTCACGCACGGAAGGCCCGCGGCCCTATTGCGGCTCCAGCTTTTGCAGCAGATCGCCAAGCGGGTCGTCTTCGGGCGGCATGGTTTCGGCAACTGTCCGGCGCGGGATCCTGGGGGCTGCCGCAATGGCCGCGGCAGGCGGCTGGCGCGCCGGCACGCCCTGCAGAGCCGTGTTCATATAGGCATGCCAGATTTGCGCCGGCAGGGTGCCGCCGGTGATCTTTTGCATCGGCCGGTTCCGGTCATCGCCCACCCACACCCCGGCGACATGGCCCGAGGCATAGCCGACAAACCAGGCATCGCGAAAATCATTGGTGGTGCCGGTCTTGCC
>JALWUB010000268.1 GCA_026993275.1 Robiginitomaculum sp.
GCGCCAGCCATTGTCTATGGCGCGGAAGAGGCGCTGGCGCGGGTGTTTCGCAACCTCATCGACAATGCCATCACCTTTTCCCCGGATGGCGGCACGGTGCTGGTGCGCCTGTCCGGCACGGAAGAGAATGGCCAGGCCATGGCGCGCATTGACGTGGAGGATGAGGGCCCCGGCATTCCGCCGGAAAACCTGGAAAACATTTTCGAGCGCTTTTACACCGACCGGCCGCAACAGGAGGGGTTTGGCGCGCATTCCGGCCTCGGCCTTGCCATTGCCCGGCAAATCTGCAATGCGCATCAGGGCCGCATCTGGGCGCACAACCGCACAGCACAGACTCCGGACGGAAACGGCGCCAGAACCGGCGCCATCTTCAGCGTTGTCCTGCCTGTGGTGCAGGCGCGGTGAAAATCTGCTTTGCAGGGCTGGGCGCATGGGGTTAGATGAAAACTCCTGAACAGCAGGAGCGCTTCCTTGATCGGACTGGTGATTGTCAGCCATGGGCAACTGGCCAGCGAGTTTCTCGCGGCGCTGGAGCATGTTGTCGGCAAACAGCACCATGCGCAAAGCATCTGCATTGGCGCCGATGACGACATGGACGTGCGCCGCCAGGACATCCGCGACGCCGTGCAGGCCGTCAATACCGGCCAGGGCGTGCTGATTCTCACCGACATGTTTGGCGGCACGCCATCAAACCTGGCCCTGTCGCTGCTGGAAAAGGACACGGTCGAGGTGCTGGCCGGGATGAACCTGCCGATGCTGATCAAGATTGCCCAGGCCAGAGGCACGGCGACGCTGGCGGAACTGGCGGCGGAAGGGCTGGACGCCGGGGCGCGCTATATTGCGCTTGGCTCGGCCATCACCAGTGCCCGGCCGTGAGCGCAACCGCCAGCGCCGATGTGGTCATCCGCAATGCCCGCGGCCTGCATGCGCGCGCCTCGGCGCGGCTTGTCGCCTGCGCGCAGGACTATGACGCCAGCATTGCGGTTGCCGCTGGCGGGCGCACCGTGCAGGCGGATTCGATCATGGACCTGCTGATGCTGGCGGCCAGCCAGGGCACGGCGCTGACGATCACCGCCACCGGCCCGCAGGCCGAAGAGGCGGTCTCTGCCCTGGCGGCGCTGGTCGAGACGGGCTTTGGCGAAGGCTAGATGTAGATCCTACATCCTGGAGCGCTTCATTGACAATCGCTGTAACCAATGCGGCCGGTGCCCACGGGTGTGACCGGCAAGCGCTGTGATCTGGCCAGGGGCCGGTCCTGCGCCTCTGGCTGTGCTGCACGCCAGCGTCAGTGCTGCCCCGGGCGTTATGGCGCGCTGACCGCCGGGGCGAAGTTGCCGGAATTGCCCAGATAATAGGACAGCGAGAAGCTGAACGGCAGCGCGTCGCGGATGTATTGCTGCATGAACAGGCCGATATTGGCGATGCCCGAGCGCGGCACATACACCACGTCGCCGCGCTGCAGCGGCATCATGTCCGCCGCGGCGCCCTTGTGCAGCACCGATTTGAGATTGATGATCTTCATCATCGGCCCGCCATCGGGATGGCGGCGGATCAGCACCACTTTCGAGGTGCGGGCGGTGTTGCGGAAACCGCCGGCCATCATCACCGCTTCCATGACGCCGATCTGGCCGCTCAGCTCAAACACGCCCGGCTGGCCAACTTCGCCGCCCACATAAATGCGCTGCGAGCCAAAGGCGCGCGGCGTGATGTCCAGGTCCGGATTGACCAGCTGGCTGGACAGGGCGGCGCGCAGGCGCTGCTTGAGTTGCGCAATGGTCAGGTTGGCGGCCATCACCGGCGGTGCCAGCGGCATTTGCACGCGCCCGTCCGGCCCGACCAGCAATTGCCGGTTCAGTTCCGGCGCTGAATAGACAATGATGTCAAGCTGGTCGCCAGGCATCAGCCGGTATTGCGGATCGGCGTCGGTCCAGGCACGAAAGTGCAGGGGGGCGCTGGCCCGCGCCGGCTGTGTGCCTGCATGCGCGAGGGGGCGGCTGACCGGATAGCGGTGATAACCGGAGTTGGCACAGGCGCCCAGCGCCAGCATGGCGGCAAGGGCAATGGCCCATCTGGCGTATGGCAGGCTCAAGACGCGGTTTCCTGTTACGGGATGCATTTACCCAAATGTTAACGGCAATGGTTAGGAATTGTTAAACAAGGCTGGGCGAATGTGGCCGGGATACCGGTTTGCCAGTGAAGTCACATGCCGCACACCCCCACACAGCCAGCCCTCGACGGCTGGGCCCGCCTTGGCCAGACCTCCTTTATCGAGGTCCTGGCGCAGATGTGGGCGCGCAAGGGCATGATGGCGCTCATCTTTGTGGTGCTGTTTGGCCTCGGCATGGCCGGGGTGATGACCCTGAAAAAGACCTATACCGCCCAGGGGCGGGTGCTGGTCCAGTTTGGCGAGGAATACATTTACAATCCCGTCATCGGCAGCGCCGGCGGCCAGGGCGCCGCCTATACCGCCGACCAGATGATTCAGGCCGAAGTCGGCTTCATGACCGCGGCGGAGGTCAAGCAAAGGGTGCTGGCGCGCATCGGCCTGAACCGGCTGTATCCCAAGCTGGCGGCGGAATTGCAGAGCAAGCCGGAAAAGCGCACCGCCATCATCGGCGCGGCGATTCACAACATGACCAGGAGCCTGGCGGCCTATACGGCGCCAAACCAGCCGCTGCTGACCGTCAGCTTCCGCCACCGTGTGCCGCAAGTGGCCCGGGACACGCTCAATGCCTTCATTGACGAATACCAGGCTTACCGCCGCGAGGTTTTGCTGGATGGTGGCACGGAAGGGTTTGAGAAAGAACGCGAAGCCGCCGCCGCGGCCCTGCGCGCGGTCAACCAGAAGCTGGAGCATTTTCTGAGCACCAACGGCATTGGCGACTTTACCGCCGAGCGTGCGGCGCAAAGCACCCGCATTGCCAGCCTGCGCGATCAGTTGCTGAGCGCCCAGGCGCGCCAGCGCGAAATTGCCGGGGCGCTGGCCTCGCTGGCCACCCTGATGGCGCAAACCCCCAAAACGGTTGAACAATACCGCGACGATGCCGGCGCCGGGCAATTGGCGGCGCTGAAGCTGCAACGGCAGCAAATGCTGGCCAAATACACCCCGCAATCGAGCCCGGTGCGCGAACTGGATGCGCGCATTGCCCGGCTGGAAAGGTTTGTCCGAAGCGGCAAGAGCGGCAGCACCGGCACCCGCCGCACCGGCATCAACACGGTTTATCAGGGGCTGGAATCGCAAAAGCTGTCGCTGCAGGCGGAGCAGCGCTCCAATGCCGCAAAGATCGCCGCGCTGAAATCCCAGATTGCCAGCGTGCGCACGCGCCAATTGCAGCTGCAGAAGCTCTATCCGCAATACCAGCGCCTGGCCAATCAGGCGAAGGTGATGGAGGAGAGCTATGTGCAGTTCGCCACCAAAGAGCAGGAATTGCTGGCCCGGCGCAATCTGGCGGCGCTGAAATCGGACAATATCCGGGTGATCGAGCGGCCGGTGCTGCCGGTGATTGGCAAATCGATGAAAAAACCGGCGGCCCTGCTGGCCTTTGTCTTTGCCGCCTTCAGCGCCTTTTGCGCCGGTCTGCTGGCCTCGCTGATGGCCATTGCCCGGCAAGGGCAGGGACAAGGGCAGGGGGCGGGCCGCCGCGCGCCTGCCCAGGCACCGCGGCAGGGCACGGCCGCACCGCCTCCGCCGCAATGGACCCAGGCGGCAGCCCCGGCCGCCGCGCCGCCACGGCCGGCGGCTGGCATGAATGGCGATTTGCCGGTGCTGGGCCATATTCCGGCGCAATAAGGCGTCACCGCCGCTGGGCGGAAAATGTTAACGCCGGGACGCCGTGCTCACATCTCGTTAACCATGTTTCTCTTTACTGGGCGCAAAGAGAGTCGAGACCCTGGGCGTCATGATTGACCTGAGTACCGAACTGGCCGGGCTTGGCCGCCTCTATGACCAGCTCGCAGCGCGCCGCCATGGCGTGGTGATTGCGTTCATGGGGGTGGGGGAAGGCTGCGGCGTTTCCACCTGTGCGCGGGCCTTTGCCCGGCAAATGGCGCCGCGGCTGGCCCGCGGCGTGTGGCTGATGGACCTGGATTTTTACGCCAACAGCCAGTATCGCGTCCTGTGCAGCCCTGCGGCGCAGCGCTTCTATGGCGCCGCCGGCCCGGCCTGGGTCACCCCCGAGGGCGAGCCGCTGTTCTGGCGCGTGCATCCGGCACTGGTGCGCAAGGACGGCAGCAGCGCCGGCGACCGCTTTTATCTCAACATGCACCGCATTGGCAGCCATGCGCTCTTTGTCAGCCGGTTTCGCAATGATCTGCTGCGCCATGGCCAGCAGGTGATGCTGCATTCCTCCGCGCCATACTGGGCCAGAATGCGTCGCCGCGCCGGGCTTGCCATTGCCGATGCGCCGCCACTGCAACGCGGCGGGGCCGGGCTGGTTGTGGCGCCCCATGCCGATGGCGTGGTGATCGTGGCACATCCGGCATCGGGCGATGCCGCCGTGCACGCCTTGCGCACCCGCATTGAGGGGCGCGGCGGCCGGGTGCTGGGCGTGCTCTACAATGCCGCGCCCGCCTTTGCCCAGCGCGCTGCGGCCCGGGCGCACTCATGACCATGGCGATGACGCAGGCGGCGTCCTGGAGCGGGCCGCGCCCTGCGCCGCTGACCCTGAACAAGGCCGGCTCGGCGCTGGAACTGGTCATCATCCTGCTGGCGCTGCTGCTCTATTCCCACGGCCTGCTGGGGGTGCTGTTCGTGCCCCCGGATGCGCCCCAGGGGCCGGTCTGGATGCGGCTGCTCTATTATCCGTTCTATCTGGCCACCATCTTCATGGTGCTGGCGCGGCCATGGTCAAGCATCAATGCGCTGACGCGCTCGGTGCTGTTGCTGCTGCCGGTGCTGATGGCGCTGGTCTCGGTGCAATGGTCGATCATGCCCGAGGCCACCTTCCGCCGCGCCGTGGCCTTGCTGATGACCACGGTTTTCGCCATTTACCTGGCCTCGCGCTATGACTGGGCCGATTTTCTCGAAGTGCTGGCAACCTGCTTCGCCATTCTCACCGTCGGCTCATTGCTGATGGCCGTGCTGATGCCGTCCAAGGGCATCATGCACGAGGTCTTCCCCGGCGCCTGGTCCGGCCTCTGGTATCACAAGAATGACCTGGGCATGAACATGGCCAAGGCGGTGCATGTGTTCCTGTGTGCCATGATTTTCCGGCCCCGGCGCATCTGGCTGTGGGGGCCGTTGATGGTGCTGGCGCTGGCCTTGCTGCTGCTTTCCACCTCCAAGACCTCGCTGATGGCCGCATTTCTGGGCATTGGCGGGGTGG
>JALWUB010000269.1 GCA_026993275.1 Robiginitomaculum sp.
GAGACTGCCGCGCATGACCGGCGGCCTGCTTTCATCTTGCGCGGCCTTTTCAAGCCGCGCCAGTTCCCAGGCCTTGAAGCGGTCTGCGAACAGCATGCTTGCGGGCTTCCACAAGGGGAAGGTCACAACCAGCAAGACCAGCGTGAACACATTCAGAAGGGACGGAATCTTTTGCTCGCAGGACGGGCAGTAAAGACCGGCATAATGGAACAAGGCATTGTTTTTGCCCCAGAGTCTTGCCGGGTGCAGGGTCTGGCAATGGGGGCAGGGAATGTATCCGCGCTCGGCCAGGGATTTTTCCGAATGCCGGTCGATTAACGTCAATTCGGGCATGCGCTGCCCCAGAACAAACTCGTTGATGGCGAGGCCCGGATTGAGCACCCAGTGCAGCAACAGCGGATGCGGCAGCTTCAAGGCCTTGTAGCGGTCTTCGTCATAGAATGCCATGGCGCACCTCTTCGATGGCGTTTGAACCAAGGGTCCTAATGATATTTGCGCAGGTCCATGCCCGCATAAAGCCGTGCCACGGCATCGCCATAGCCATTGAACATTTGCGTCTTGCGGCGCGCCAGGGCCCCGGCAAGGCCGGTTTGCGGACCGATGACGCGCTCGGACGCCTGGCTCCAGCGCGGATGGTCCACATGCGGATTGACGTTGGAATAAAAGCCGTATTCACGCGGGTTTGACATGTTCCACGAGGTTTGCGGCTGATTTCGGGTAAAGACGATCCGGTCAATGGACTTGATCGACTTGTAACCATATTTCCACGGCACCACCAGGCGCAGCGGCGCGCCATTCTGATTGGGCAGCACGCGGCCATAAACACCGACGGCGAGAAAGGCCAGCGGGTGCATGGCCTCGTCCAGGCGCAGGCCTTCGCGATAGGGCCATTTGAGCACCGGCCAGAACGTGCCGGGCATGTTCTTGCGCTCCCAGCGGGTGAAAAACTGCACAAAGCGGGCATGGGAGGTGGGCGCAAAGCGGTGCAGCACCGGCCCCAGCGGCACGCCGACCCAGGGAATCACCATGGACCAGGCCTCGACGCAGCGGTGCCGGTAAATGCGCTCCTCCAGCGCATTGAAATCGATCAGGTCCTCAAGCGCGAACGTGCCGGTCTTGTGCGCCTCGCCCTCGACGGTGACGCTCCAGGGCCTGGTGACATAGCGGCCGGAGCGGCGCGCCGGATCGCCCTTGCCGGTGCCGAACTCGTAATAATTGTTGTAGGTGGTGACCGCTTCCCACGGGGTTGGCGGATCGGCCACCGTGTAGGCTGTGGGCGTGCTCTTGAGCGGCGCAAAGGCGTCTTGCGGCGGGGCGCCCCGTGCCGCCGCCCTTTCAGGCAGGGCCAGGGATCCGCCAGCGGCGGCAAGGGCGGCCAGAACATGACGGCGGTTCAGCCAGGCGCTTTGCGGCGTGACCGCATTGTCGCGCAAGGCAAAGGCGGGCGGACGGCGAATCAGCATGGCGCTTTCCAGTCTGCAGCTGTCCCTCGCCGTCTTTCATAGGCCTTGCGGCGCTCTGCCGCCAGCATTTTTCGCGCTGCTCACGGCAAGTTCATCTTGCTCCCTCCCGCCCGGTTTGACGTTCTGGCCTGTTTGTGCCCATTGTTTTCACGATACTATCGGGGGAGAACGATCATGCGCCGCATTGTTCCAATTTTCGCTCTGGCCGCATTGTCCGGCCTGGCTGCCTGCCAGCCTGCATCGGAGACCAAGCCCGCAATGCAATCAGACACCACAGCCTCCGAGCCGCAAACAGCGGCCCAGCCTGCGTCCGAAACCGATCCGCGCCTGTGGCTGGAAGAAATAGAGGGGCCGCAGGCGCTGGCCTGGGTCGAGACGCAAAACGCCCGCACCCTGGCCAGGTTGCAGGCCGACCCGCATTATCAGAGCAATTTTGACCAGGCGCTGGCCATTGCCAATGCCAGCGACAAAATCCCGTATGGCGCTCACCGCGGGGGCTATGTCTATAATTTCTGGCAGGACAGCGATCATGTGCACGGCCTGTGGCGGCGCACCCCCATGGCCAGCTATGTCAGCGGCGCGCCGCAATGGGAAACCCTGCTGGATCTGGACAGCCTGTCGAACGCCGAAGGCGAAAACTGGGTCTACAAGGGCGTGGACTGCCTGCCGCCGGAGTATGAGCGCTGCATCATCACCCTGTCGCGCGGCGGCAAGGATGCGGCGGTGCGGCGCGAGTTCGATATCGCCAGCAAGCGTTTCGTCAAGGACGGCTTCATCATTCCCGAGGCCAAGGGCGGCACGGCCTGGGAGGATGAAGACACCATGCTGGTGGGCACGGACTGGGGCCCGGGCAGCATGACCAGTTCGGGCTATCCCTTCGTGCTCAAGCGCTGGCAGCGCGGCACGGCCCTGGCCGATGCGCAGGAAGTGCTGCGCGGCGAAGCCAGTGATGTCGGCGTCTGGCCGGCGCGCGCCGAACTTGACGGCCGCCCGGTCATGTTCGCCGTGCGCGCGGTGACGTTTTATGAATCGCAATATTACTGGCTGCCTGAATCCGGCGAGCCTGTGCAAATGCCGGTGCCCGCCAAGTCCGACTTTCAGGGCGTTTACAAGGATCAGGCCGTGTTCAGCCTGGATCAGGACTGGACCCCGGACCCGGGCGGGCCGAGCTTCAAGAAGGGCGCGCTGGTGTCGTTTTCCCTGGCGGATTTCCTGCGCGACAAAACCATTGGCACGGTGCATCTGGTGGTCCAGCCCGATGCCCGCTCATCCATCGAAAGCGCCGAAACGGCGCGCTCGGCGCTTATCGTCAACATGCTGCAAAACGTCAAAAGCCATGTGTATGCTTATGATTTTGATGGCAGGGAATGGCGGGGCCGGGCCCTGCCTTTGCCGGAAAACAGCGCCATCACGATCAGTTCGTCAAACCGGCATTCGGACATTGTGTTCGCCAATGTGGAAAGCTTCTTGCGCCCTGATGCGCTCTGGTATGTCAACCTCGAGGATGGCACCACGCGGCCGGTCTATACCCTGCCGGAGCGCTTTGACTCCAGCGGCCTGACCGTCGCGCAATATCAGGCCACCTCCAAAGACGGCACCAAAGTCCCCTATTTCATTGTTCATCGCCAGGACATGAAACATGATGGCTCCACTCCCACCCTGCTCTATGGCTATGGCGGCTTTGCCGTCTCCATGCGGCCGTCCTATTCGGGCATATTGGGGAAATTGTGGCTCGAGAAGGGCGGCACCTATGTGCTCGCCAACATTCGCGGCGGCGGCGAGTTTGGCCCGCAATGGCACCAGGCCGGGCTCAAGACACACCGCCAGCGCATTTACGACGATTTCATCGCCGTTGCCGAAGACCTGATTGCCCGCAAGATCACCAGTCCGGCGCATCTGGGCATTCGCGGCGGCTCCAATGGCGGCCTGCTGATGGGGGTGATGTATACCCAAAGGCCGGACCTGTGGAATGCCGTGCTGTGCCAGGTGCCGCTTTTGGACATGATGCGCTATGACAAGCTCCTGGCCGGCGCCAGCTGGATGGGCGAATATGGCGATCCGGCGGACCCGGTGGAAGGCGCGTTTCTGCGTTCCATCTCGCCCTATCACAATGTCGGCGCCAGCCGCGATTACCCGGAAATTTTCCTGATGACCTCGACCAAGGATGACCGGGTGCATCCGGGCCATGCGCGCAAATTCGCCAAATTGCTGCAGGACTATGGCAAGCCGTTCCTCTATTACGAAAACACCAATGGCGGCCACAGCGCCGCGGCCAATCTGAAGGAAACGGCGCGGCGCGAAGCCCTGGGCTATACCTGGCTGATGCAAAAACTGGGCAGCGGCCGCAAACCGTAGGCAGCAGGTGCAGACCGGCAATTGCGCTGCACAGGCTTTTGCGTATGGTAGCCAAAATCCGGCCCCATTTTCAGGCTATCCATAATCCATGTCCGTGTGCAGATCCCTGTCAGTCCTTTTTCTTGCGCTGGCCATGCTTGGCTTTGGCGCCACAATGGCCACGGCACAGCAGCGCCCGGTGGCCGAAGGCGTGGCGGCAATTGTCAATGACGAGGTGATCTCGACCTTTGATGTGCGCCAGCGCATGCGCATGATCATTTCGTCCTCGCGGGTCAAGCCGGACGAAAAGACCCTGTTGCGCATCCAGCAGCAGGCGCTGCGCTCGCTGATCGACGAGCACTTGCAGCTTCAGGAAACCAGGAAATATGAAATCAAGGTTTCCCAGCAAGAGGTGGACCAGGCCATTGGCCGGATTGCCCGCCAGAACAACATTACCGCGGAAGACGTCAAGAACGACTTGCGCAAGGCCGGTATTTCACCCGCCACGCTGGAAGACCAGATCCGGGCCCAGATTGCCTGGCAGATTCTCATCAACGGGCGCTATGGCTCGCGCATCCGGGTCAGCAACAACCAGATCGCCCAGGCGCGGGCGCGGTTGGAAAACTCCCTCAACAAGCCGCAATACCTGCTGGCCGAGGTGTTTCTGGAATCCCCCTCGCCGGAACAGGACCCGGCCATCTATCAAGGGGCATTGTCGCTGATCAAGCAGATGCAGCAGGGCGCCCCGTTCAATGCGGTGGCACAACAGTTTTCCGCCTCGCCATCGGCGGCCCAGGGCGGCGACATTGGCTGGGTGCACAAGGAGGACATGCCAGAGCCGGTGCAGAAAGTCCTCGACAAGATGAAGCCGGGCACCATCTCGCCGCCGATCAAGGTCCCGGGCGGCTATTACATCATCGCCATGCGCGACCGCAAGGACGGCACGGCACCCATGGTGGTCAATTTCCGCCAGATCGTGGCCCCGGCGGGAACGGAAAAGCGCCTTGCCGGATTCATGAAAAAGGCCAAGACCTGCGAACGCACCGAAACGGTCAAGACAGCCATTCACGGCGCCTTTGCCAATGCCTTCGAGGATGTGTCGCTGACTGATCTGGCCCCTGCCGTGCGCGTGGTGCTGGAAAACCTGCAGCCGGGGCAGTGGTCAAAACCCTCCGCCAGCCCCAAGGGCGTCACCGTGTTCATGCTGTGTGACCGGCATTATGCCAAGGATGCAGGCATTCCCACGGACGACCAGATTGCGGATCAGTTGATCAACACCCGCCTGGCCATGCTGGCGCGCCGCTATTTGCGCGATCTGCGCCGGGATTCGACCGTTGAAGTGCGCACCAAATAACCCCCTGCCGCTGGCGCTCAGCATGGGTGATCCGGCTGGACTCGGTCCTGAACTCACCGCCCGGGCCTGGGCAGGCTTGCGCCGCAGCGGCCCGGTCTTTTTTGCCATAACCGCACCGGAACTGGCGCGCCGCCACGCCAGCGCGCTGGACCTGCCGCCGCCTGTGGAGATC
>JALWUB010000270.1 GCA_026993275.1 Robiginitomaculum sp.
CGAAGCGGGCGCTCTGGCCCTTGCGCAGGACAAAGTTGAAGCCGGGAAAGATGCCGCCGGGATTGTTGCTGTCGCCGGTCGCAAACCCGCCCTCGCCGCCACCGCCATTGGCGCCATTGCCAATGCCGGCAATCGAGCCGGTTTCAAAGAAATACTGCACGCCATAGCGCAACACGTCATTCAGGGTAACCTCGGCAATGATCATGTCGATCAGCACCTGGCCGGGCGGATGGTCAATCTCGCGCAGCGCCTGGGCGACAAGGCGCTGGCCCTGGGGCGTCGCCAGCACCACCAGGGTGTTGTTGATCGGATCGCCGATAATGCGCGGCGCGCTGGCCAGGCCGCTGCCGAGCACGGCGCCGCCCTTGGCACTGGCCCTGCGCACCGGCGTGCGCCTGGTGCCTGATGCCGCAGTGCCGCTGCGCCGGGCCGTGGTGCCGGCCGTGCTGGAGCGCCGCTGCGCCAGCCCCGGCGCCACGGCACGGGACGGCGCGGCGGAGGCACCGCCGAAAAGCTGTTGCAGCAAGTCGGCGGTTTCCAGCGCCTTGCCATTGTCGATCTTGTAGGTGCGCAAGGTGACATCGCTGGGGCCGCCCATGTCCAGCCGTTCGATCCAGGTCTTGGTCTTTTCGAGCAGGTCCATGCTTGGCGCCACCGCCAGAATGGCATTGATGCGCTCGATCGCCTGCAATTTCAGGGCGCCGCTCAGGCCGCCGCCCTCGCCATTCTGCATGACCAGTTCCAGTTCGCGGATGACATCGCCGGCCGAGGCGTTCTGCAAACGGAAAATCGCCGTGGACATGCCCGCCAGCCAGTCCACATCAAACGCCTTGATGGCCGCCAGGGCATTCTCGCGCTCTGTGGCCGTGCCGGTGATGAGCACCAGATTGCGCGTGTTGTCGGCGCGCAAGGCTCCGGCCTTGGCAATGGAATTTTCCAGCAAGGACACCATATTGCCCGCCGAGACGTGCGCCAGAGGCACGACGGTCACGCCATAGCCGGGTGCGGTGGCGCTGCGCAAACGGGTCAGGCCGCCGCTGGCGGCCTCGCCGCTGAGCATGATGCGATAGCGCCCGCCTTCGTCGATCATGGTAGCGGAATTGTTGGCCAGGACGGTTTCCAGCAGCAGCAGCAGGCCTTTGCGGTCAACCGGGCCGCCCGTGGCCGCCGTGACCTTGCCGGCGACGCGCGGGTCGAGAATATAGGGAATGCCCAGCAAGTCGCCCAATATGGTTTGCACGACTTCGGGCAGGCTGGCATCCTGGAAATTGACGTTGAAGCCGCCTTGCGCGGTCTTGCTGGCCTGATAATGGGCCGTGCCGATGCGGCTGCCCGTGCCGGGATAAATCCGGGATGATGCCTTTTGCTGCGCTTTTGCCTGCCCGCCTGGCTGTGCAGTCTGGGGTTTGGCAGGCGTTTTCGGGCCGGGGGAGGTCTGGAACACGCGGGCAAACGGGTTGCCCAGCCCGCTGGACTTGTGCGTGCTCTGGCAGGCCGGCAGCAGGATCAGCACGGCGCCGAGCACGGCTGTCAGCCCCAAAGGCACGGGTTTGGACGGCAAGGGTTTCACGCAACGGGTCTCCATCTGGGCTGATGGTTAGCAGATGATGTGACACTTCCCAAGCCGCTTGCAAGGAAAATATGAGCGCGGCGGCCCTGCCTTCTCAGATCACGGCATGGCCGAGCCGCCCGGCCATGCCGCGCAGGCGCTCCGGCCATGCCGGATGGCAGGCCGCCAGGAAGTCCAGCGAATTGGCAAGGCGCCTGGGCATGCCCGTCATGAGGAGGGCGCCGCAGCGGCCAATCAGCCCCTGGCTTTGCGCCACGGGGTCCTGCACCAGCACCGTGGCCGCCGCCAGCCGGAGCGTGCGGTTGGCATAGTATTTCTTGTAATGCTCATGGCCGGAGCCCATGTCCATGCGGCTGATGCCCAATGCCCCGGCGCGGCGCAAAATGCCCTCCAGCAGCATCAGGCCCGGCGAGCAGGCAGCCATTTGCGGGTTATAGGCGGCAATCCAGGAATGATAGGTGCCCTGGCACAAAAGCCCGGCTTCCACGGCGGCGGGACGGCCGCCCAGTTCCAGCACATTCAGCACCACGCGCACCCGGCCGCGTGATTGCCACAGGGATGTGAGCAGTGCTTCGATCCAGCTTGCCGCCAACACATCGCATTTGCGGGTGCGGCGGTATTGCGCACGCTTCCAGCGCATGAGCAGGGCGAAGGCACCGGCATCGCGGCAGTCCAGCTTGAAGACCGCGGCGCCATGATCGCGCGCGGCGCGGCGGGCGCGCTGGCGCATTTTCTTGAAATGGCGGTGATGGCGCCGTTCCTGCGCCGCAAAATAGGCCTCCGGGCCATCGGCAAGGCTGGCCAGCAGGGAGTCGTGATGCTGGCTGGACAGGGCTGCCAGCCGGTTTTGCGCATCATTCAGGGCAGTAAAGCGCAAGATCCTGAGCCCGGCGGCGCGCAGCACCTGCGCAAGATCCGCCGCAAACCCGGTTTCGGTGATGAAGGCCTGCTGATCGGCAATGGGCGTGCCCAGGGGGCGGGCATAGCCGCCCGGGCGCTGATGGATGCACACAATGCCCAGCAATCCCTGATGATCCCGCGCCAGAATGATGCGCGCATCATCGCGTTCGCGCCCCACCGCCTGGGCAAATTCCGGCGTCAGGAACGGGCTGGACCAGGCGTCTTGCGCGGCCAGCGCGGCGCGCCAGCGCGCCAGAATGTCAAAGGTCAGCTGGGCCGGGCGGATGAGCGAGACACTGTGCAACATGGCGATTTTCCCAAAATGGCAAACTCTGGGAGCGATGGAGCAAAAATCGCGCCACAGGCGAATCCCGGTTCGAAACAGTGTGCAGGCAGGGCCTGCCGCGCCGTTCAGGCGCCGCGTTTGCGCCTGCGCCACAGGGCATAGCCGCTGCCCAGCGCAACCGCCAGCAGCGGCGCCAGCCAGATGTTGACAAATTCAAGGGCCCGCTCGCGGGCGCGGATCTGGCGGTGAAAGCGCTGGCGCACGGCGCGCAGGCGGGCCCGGGCCTGCGCCTGCGGCATGCTGGCGGCACGGTCTTCGGCCTCGCGGTATTGCCGCTCTGCCTGCTCGCGCAGGGCATCGATGCGCGTCAACCGGCGCTCCGGGGTGCTGCGGGCGCGCAGTTTCAACAGCAGGTCCGACCCGCTCAGCCAGTCCAGCGCCCCCAGCACGAGCGCGGCATTGTCGGCCTGCTCTTGCGGGCCGAAGACCGGATCGGTTTTCACATAAAAGCTGTCATCGAGCATGTCTGCATCGCCCAGCACCACGATCCCGTCCCGCACGGCGCCCAGCCAGTGCGTTTTCCCGTCCGCTTCGGGCGCCCGCATCAACGCATCGGCCGCCGGCCCGCTGGCATAGGTGCGCGCTGGCAGAAGCGCCGCATGGGTGCCGGTCCAGGCCAGTGGCTGCCAGCCGCTGTGCGGCTTCGCCTGCAATTGGGCGGCACTGGCCAGCACCAGGCCGCGCTGCAGGCTGGCGCTGAATGGCAGTTGTGCAGACAGCCGCGCAGGCCGCACCCCGATCCAGGCCGGCTGGCGCACCGTGCGGGTCTTGCCATCCTCGCGGACCTCCATGGGCATGGCGGCATCGCGGTCCAGCACGATCTGCGTGCGGCTCCACTCCAGCCCCTGCGCGCCAAGCACATCCGGCGCCACCGAGGCCATGCGCGCGTCCGTTCCGGGCAGGCCGTCCAGGCCGGGGCGGGCCGACACCTCGCTATAGGGGTCCAGGAACACAAGCATGCGGCCGCCCTGGGCAACAAAGTCCGCCAAGGCGCGCTGTTGCGCCGGGCCGAAGCGCGGCGGGTGCACCAGCATGACCATGGCGCCGTGCAGGTCATTGGCGGAAAAATCCTTGTCCAGCAGCCGCACGTCATAGCGTTCATTCAGGCGGCGGAACAGCGTGCCTTGCCCGCGCCCGCTGACAAACCAGTTCCTGCCCGCCAGATCGAGGCCGTCAAACAGGGCCAGCACCGGGCGCGGCGCGGTGTCTGCCTCCAGCCCGGCGGCCAGGTCATGGACCAGCAGGGCCGCCCGCGCCGGATCAAAGCGCGCAATCAGGCTGCGGCCGTCTTGCACCAGGCCGAAATACAGCGGTTGGTTGCGGTCCGTCGGCAGGGCCTGCAGGCCAGCGGCAATGGCGGCATCCTCGCGCGGCGTATCGGTGCCCGGGTCGATGATATCGAGCGCAATGCGCCCCCCGGAGGCGGCGGCAAAGCTGCGCAGGGTTTCCTCGACCTGTTCGCCATAGCTGCGGATGTCCGGATAGTGTGCTGCAAGGGCGCGCGAGAAGTAGAACTGCCAGTGCACCGGGTCCTTGCGCGCCGCAATGATGGCCCTGGCCGCCGGGTCCAGGCTGTAAAGCCGCGCCGCGGTCATGTCGAGGCGCAGGGCGCGCAGCGGCGCGCTCGAGAGCAGCGCAGCGAGCGCCAGCGCTGCCAGCATGGCGGCCAGCAGGCGCAGCCACAGCCGCCTGGGCGCTTGCCAGGCCAGTATTGCCGCATAAAGGCCAAGGGCGGTCAGGACCAGGTAAAACCCGGCATCGCTCAGGCTCAGCACGCCGCGGATGAAATGCGTCTGGTGCGCGGGCATGGACAATCCGGCAAGAAAGCGGGCCAGCGGTTGCGGCAGCGTGTCAACCAGGGGCAAAGCGCCCGCAGTGAGCGCCGTATTGACCGCCAGGGCGGCGAGAAAGGCCAGCACCGGGTGTTGCGTGCGCCCGCTGGCGGCCAGTGCCAGGGCGCAATAGGCGGCGGCCATCAGGGCAGCGCCCAGATAGCCGGTGGCAATGGCGCCATGGTCGGGATGGCCCAGAACCGTGATGCTGGCCCAAAGGGTCATGGTCAGGGCCAGGGCGGCAAGGCAGACCAGCCACAGGCTCAGCCATTTGGCCAGCACGATGGCGCTGGCGCGCAACGGCAGGGCACGCAAGAATGCGGCCATGCCGCTGCGGCGCTCGGCGCTCAGGCCCTCCATGGCCAGGGCTGGCGTGAAGATGGCCAGCAGCCAGGGAAAGGTGCTGAACAGCAGGCCCAGATCAGCCCGGTCCGCATCAAAGAAGCGGCCCGGATAGAACGTCAGCGCACCCGCGCTGGCGGCGAACATGGCCAGAAAGACAAAGGTGCCCGGGCGCACCAGCACCAGTTTCAGATCCTTGCGCAGCAGGGCCCGGAACGCGCTCATGACGCACCGGCCAGACGCGCGCAGAAGGCGTCTTCCAGGGTGTTCGCCCCCTCTTGCGCCTGCAGCGCCTGCGGCGGCATATCGGCCAGCACGGC
>JALWUB010000271.1 GCA_026993275.1 Robiginitomaculum sp.
GATCGCCCGGCGCATAGGTGCTGCCGTCATCGGCGATCGGCGCCGTGCCGGTGATCCAGATGTGCGGACCCCGGCGCAGCGCCCGGCAATAGCCCACCTCCGCCTCCCATGGCGCACCTGAAAAGACCCGGCGGACCTCAGCCATGGCCCTTGCCCAGCAAGTTCAGCGCTGCCGCGCTCATGGCCTCGGTGGCGGTGGTGATGGTCAGTTGCGGATCCGGCGCGAAAAACGGCGAATGCAGGGAGGGCAGGGTTTTGCCCCTGGCCTTGGCGTCGGCGTAAACCTGCGGGTTGACCGCGCCGGCCCAGAACAGAAAGCCGGGAATCTTGTCTGCCGTGCGGCCATACTGGGCGAAGTCCTCGCCGCCCATGACCGGCGGTGTTTCCACCACCCTGTCTGCGCCAATTTCAGCCTTGATGGCGCCGATCACGCGCTTGACCAGGGCCGGGTCGTTATAGGTGGAGGGGGTGTAGTTTTTCTCCATGGTGACAACCGGCAGCAGGTTGTCCGGCACGCCAAAGGCGCGCGCCTCGTTTTTGGCGATGCGCTTGATGCCGTCCAGAAGGGTCTTGCGGACCTCGTCGGAATAGGAGCGCACGGTCAGTTTCAGATGCGCATGGTCGGATATGATGTTGTGCTTGGTGCCGGCATTAAAGGCGCCAACGGTGACCACGGCGGGTTTTTGCGGATCAATCTCGCGCGCCACCAGGGTTTGCAGGGCGGTGACGATATAGGCGCCGATGACAACCGGGTCCTTGGTGGTTTGCGGATAGGCGCCATGGCCGCCAATGCCGCGCACCTCGATGTCGACACTGTCCACATTGGCCAGCGCATACCCCGGCGTATAGCCGATGACGCCAGCAGGCAGATTGGCGCTGTCGTGAAAAGCGAGATTGAAGTCAGGTTTGGGAAAGCGCGTAAAGAGCCCGTCATCGATCATCGCCTTGGCGCCAAGGCCCAGTTCTTCAGCAGGCTGGCCGATCAGCACCAATGTGCCGGACCACTGGTTCTTGAGCGCTGCCATGCGTCGCGCCACGCCGACCAGCGCGGTCATGTGCACATCATGGCCGCAGGCGTGCATGACCGGCAGGTTCCTGTCACCAAGATAATTCTGACCCATGGCAGTCGAGGCATAGGGCAGCCCGGTCTGTTCTTTCACCGGCAAGGCGTCCATGTCGGTGCGAATCATCAGCGTTGGCCCCTTGCCATTGCGCATCACCGCGACAATGCCGGTGCGGCCTACGCCGGTGGTCACCTTATAGCCCGCCTCCTTGAGCTCTTGCGCCAGGCGTTTGGCGGTCTGTTTTTCCTCAAAGCTCAATTCCGGGTTTTTGTGAAAATGCGTATAAAGCGATTGCAAATGCTGTGTGTAGTCATTGGCAATGGCCTTGCGCAAAGGCGTTTGCGCCAGTGCTGGCGTGGCCATCAGCAAAGCCGCCGCGCCCCCGGCGGCAACACGCCATGCAGATAATGCCATTGTTCCCCTCCCATGATGAACCGGGGTCCAGTCTAGCGGCAAAACCGCGTCAGAGGAAAATACTTTTTGGCGGCAATCCCGCCTGGGACTGCAGAAGCCATTTTGGCCCGCGCATTGTCCATATTTTTACTTTTCATTTCTATGGTGCCCCCTGCTTTCAGGGGAGCCGCCAGACATGACCAGCAATGAGGCAGAGACGCAGCGCATCCGCGAGCTGGATCATGCTGCCAAAGGCCGCCGCGAGGGGCGGCAAAGCCGCGTCGGCCTGGCGATTGCGGTGGCGGTTTTGGCTTCGTGCCTGATCCCCGCATCCTATGCCGCGGGCTGGCTGGCGCTGGTGTTTGCCGTGCAATTTGCCGACAGCGCTTATTTTGCTGCCATTTCCAAGGCCTGTGCCCGTGGCCGGGTCTGGCCCAGGGCCAGGCTTGGGGCGATGATGGTTGTCGGCCTGTCCACAATTGTTTTTGCCGCTTTGGGCGTTGCCCTGTGGCAATTGGGCGGAAATTCAGGCCGGATTTTTGCGGTGCTGCTGTTTTGCGGCTCGCTGGTGCATGCCAGCGTGTTTTTGTCCCAGGCACGGTTTCTATACCCGGTTTCCGTTGCTCCCTTCATACTCGGCCTCATGGCCATGCCTCTCTACTCCTTGCTTGGCGATCACAGCATGCGCTTTTCCGGTGCCATGCCGATCATCGGCGGCGCCTTGATGTTTCTGTTCGCCAGCAAGAAATCCTATGCCTGGGTGCAGCAAATCTTGCAGCAGCAACAGGATGCCAGGGCGATCGCCATCTGGGAGAAGGAAAAGGCCGAAGCGGCCAATGCCCGTCTGCGCTCCATCAATCGTGCTCTCAACAAACATGCAATGGTCGCCATCAGCGACGAGCATGGCGTGCTGCTTGAAGTCAACGACATGTTCTGCAAGCAGTCGCAATACACCCGCGAAGAACTGATCGGCCGCAATCATACCATTCTTGATTCCGGCTATCATGACGAAGCCTTCTTCAAGGAGATGCAAGACACGATCAGCGCCGGAGAAATCTGGAGCGGCCAGATCCAGAATCGCGCCAAGGATGGCACCCTGTACTGGAGCGATGTCACGATTTCGCCGGAACTGGACAATGACGGCAATGTTGTCTCGTGCATTTCCATCCGCCGCGACATCACCGATCTGCATGAAGCCGTGGCCGAAGCCAAGCGCGCCAATGCCGCGAAGTCCGAATTTCTGGCGATGATGAGCCATGAATTGCGCACGCCGATGAATGCGGTGCTGGGCATGGCGCAATTGCTGAAAAACACCGAACTTGATCCGCAACAGCGCGAATACATCACCGCCGTGACCGATGGCGGCGAAATGCTGATGACGGTGCTCAACGACATTCTCGACTTTTCCAAGATCGAGGCGGGCAAGATGCAGATCGAGAACATCAATGTCGATGTGCGTCATGCGGTGAAACGGCTTGAGCGGCTGTGGGCCCCCAATGCCAGGGACAAGGGGCTCCGCTTTGTCTGCGCAATCGACGATGACGTGCCCTCTGTCGTGCTCGGCGACATCACCCGCATCCGCCAGGTCATATACAATCTCTTGTCCAATGCGGTGAAATTCACCCAGGAAGGCGAGGTGCGCCTGCATGTTTCTGCCAAGGCGATTGGGCCGGAGAAGACCTGTCTGCGTTTTACCGTCAGCGATACCGGAGAGGGGATTTCGGAAGAGGCGCAAAAGCGTCTGTTCTCCTCATTCGAGCAGGCGGACAAGTCCACCACGCGCCGTTTTGGCGGCACGGGCCTGGGGCTGGCCATTTCAAAACGGCTGGCCAATCTGATGGATGGCGACATCAGCGTGTGCTCCAAGCCCGGCGAGGGGTCGTGTTTCACCTTCACCCTGAACGCCGAGGTCATTACGGCCGGATCGCTGGAAAAGGAGAGCAGCAGCAAGCAGAGTGAATTGCCCGCGCAGCAGCCAGAACAACGCCGCCGTCTGCGCATTCTGGCTGCAGAGGACAATCCGTTGAACCAGCGTGTGCTGCTGTCTTTCCTCAAGCCTTTGCAGCATCATGTGACAGTGGCATCTGATGGCCAGGAGGCGCTTGACTTGCTCAAGACCCAGAGCTTCGACCTGGTGTTGATGGACGTGCAAATGCCGCGCAAGGACGGCTTGACGGCGGCTCGTGAATTGCGCGCCTCGGGTGGTCCCAACGCCACGATTCCAGTGATTGCCATGACCGCCAACGCCATGAGCGGGGACCGGCAAAAGTGTCTTGATGCGGGCATGAGCGATTATGTTGCCAAGCCCATTGATCCGCGCGTGCTCTTTACTGCCATTGCCAAGGCAACAGCGCGCCGTCAGGCGTCTGATGAGGCCGATGGCACACCGGTTAGCCGGCGCGCTTGAGCAAGATTGAGCGGGCGAGATCTGCTGCCTGATCGATGTGCTTGCCCACAGCGTCCATGCCGCCCTTGCGCGCGATCATGGCCAGTTCTGGCAATATGGCGGCCAGATAATCGGCGGCATCAAGGGAGTGGCCGTTCTGGTCAGCACCGGTGCCGGTTTGAGGTTCAACGCCCATTGTGAAATCCCGAAATAAGTGAGTAATATTATATTACACGTATAACGTGTTTTATGCAATGGGAAGCCCCTCCTGCATTGACAAGCGGCGGCAGAGCCTTTCTGTTCGCGCGTGCTGGCCCATTGGCCGGAATTGTCCAGAGGAAAGTTCCATGAAGGTTGTCGTCGTTGAATCTCCGGCGAAAGCAAAAACCATAAACAAATATCTGGGCAAGGATTATTCCGTGCTGGCCAGTTTTGGCCATGTGCGCGATTTGCCGCCCAAGGATGGCTCGGTGCGGCCAGACGAAGATTTCGCCATGAGCTGGGAAGTCAGCGCGCGCTCCAAAGGCCATTTGAAAGCCATTGCCGATGCCCTCAAGGGCGCCGACACGCTGATCCTCGCGACCGACCCGGACCGCGAGGGTGAAGCGATTTCCTGGCATTTGCTTGAGGCCCTGCGCAAGCGCCGTGCTCTGAAAAAAGACGTGAATGTGCAGCGCGTCGCCTTTAACGCCATCACCAAGGCGGCCGTGCAGGAGGCCATGGGCCATCCGCGGGATGTGGACATGGAACTGGTCGAGGCCTATCTGGCGCGCCGCGCTCTGGATTATCTGGTGGGCTTCACACTGTCGCCGGTGCTGTGGCGCAAGCTGCCCGGCTCGCGCTCCGCCGGGCGGGTGCAGTCGGTGGCCCTGCGCCTGATCTGCGACCGCGAACTGGAAATTGAAAAATTCCGCACCGAGGAATACTGGAGCGTCGAAGCGCAAGCCCGGGCACAGGGCGCGGCACCGTTTCCGGCGCGCCTGGTGATGCTGGATGGCAAGAAGCTGGGGAAGCTCAGCCTTGGCAATGAAGCTGCAGCCATGGCCGCCAAGGCCGCCGTTGAAAGCGGCAGGTTTCATGTCAGCAAGGTCGAGGCCAAACCGGCCAGGCGCCATCCGGCGCCGCCCTTTACCACCTCGACCCTGCAGCAGGAAGCAGCGCGCAAGCTGGGCCTGTCGGCGACGCAAACCATGCGCGCGGCGCAAAAGCTTTATGAGGGCGTCAGCCTTGGTGGCGAGACGGTTGGCCTGATCACCTATATGCGGACCGACAGCGTGCAGATGACCGGCGAAGCCGTCAGCCAGGCCCGCGCCATGATCAAGGAACGCTTTGGCGACGCCTATTTGCCGCCCAAACCGCGGATTTACAAGTCAAAAGCCAAGAACGCCCAGGAAGCGCACGAGGCCATCCGCCCGACCTCGTTTTTGCGCCATCCCGATGACCTGCCCCTGTCAGG
>JALWUB010000272.1 GCA_026993275.1 Robiginitomaculum sp.
TTTGGCGGCCACAGTGTCTCTTCGCCCGGCCTGGAGGGCTATTTCCCCATCCCCGAGGACCAGCTCGCCCAGGCCCTGATCGATTCAAGCCCGGAACTGGTCTGGGCCCGCACGGCCGGGCGCGGCTATATGGCGGTGACGGTCACCCCCGAAGCGGCACGCTGCGAGTGGCGCTTTACCGGCCCCGAAGCGGTGCGCTCGCCAGCGCTTTCGCAAACCCATACCATGCAGGTGCGCGCCAGCACGGGCAAAGGCACGGCCAGGCTGGAAGCGGTGTAAGCCAGGCGCCTGCTATGCCGTATCGGCATCGCTAGGCAGGAAAAACAGATCTTCAACCCTGCTGTCCAGCGCCGCGGCGAGTTTCAGCGCCAGAACCGTGGACGGGATGAACACCGCGTTTTCGACCGTGTTGATGGTCTTGCGGGTCACCCCCACCCGTTCCGCGAGTTGCTGCTGGGTCAGATTGTGCCGCGCCCGGATTTCCTTCAGCCGGTTGCCAAGGCGCTTCTGTCCTGGCCGCATCAGGCGTCGTCCTGGCCGTGCCCGGCCTGGCCTTCAAGATAGACAAAGGCGAACAGCGGTGCGGTGACGGCGATGATCAACAGCAGGCGGCTGAGGCTGCTTGCTGACACAGACGTCCAGTAATGCGGCACCATGAACGCCACAGCCACAGCCAGCAAGGTGATGAAATAGCCAAAGGCGAGGGCCCGTTGCCGGACGCTCTCGAACCATTCGTCATTGATGACGCTGAAGGCCCGCGCCTTCCTGACCTGAAAGTTGAAATGCACCAGCATGATGGTGGCCAGAGCCCAGGCGATCACGCCCAAATCGCTCAGCTTGGCCAAAACGGACGCATAAGGCTGGCCGGTCAGATATTCACCCAGCACCTTGCTGCCCTGCCACAGGATGAAGATAAGGGCCATCATCAGCATCATCCGGCGTCTTCGCCGCGAGAGGGTTTCCATATCGGTCATTGCAACACTCTCCCTTTTCCGGGATATATAACCTACAGGTATCATTATGTAACGTCAAGGTTATATTTCGACTCTTGCCCAAGCCTGACATTGCGCCCTTTGCGGGCAGACGCTATCGCCCGTGCCGGCCGTGCACATCAGGAGCGCCCATGCGCCCCCCCTAGCCCCATGAGGCTCAACATCTGGGGCCTGCTGATCCGCGCGCTGGCGAGGGCGGCAGAAACAAGAGCGGGCTTGAAAGACGTATTGTCTCGGGCAATCCCCGCCTGCCTTACTGCACGCTTACCGCGGCGCTTGTGACCGAGCGGATTGTGCCGCCTGCATCGGTAAAACGTAAAAATACGCGCGCATTGGCGGGGTCCAGCGGCAGGCCGCCGCTGCCCTGGTCAAAAGCAAATACGGCGAAAAAACTTGGATTGGGGCCGATTGTAGTGCTGACAGGTTCGCTGCCAAGCGCGGAAATGCAGGTTCCGGCGGCATCGGTTTCGCACCATTGAAGCAATAAGGGCAAACCCTTGCCGCCATCATCGGCGGTGACCACAACCGCCGCATCTTGCGACCCGGGCGCATCGCCGGCGCCGATATTGGTGGCTGACACGCTCATGAAACTGGCACCACCTGCCGTAATGGAGATGATACCATTGCCGTCAGGCGTTGCGCTGATTGAAAGAATGTCAGGCGCTGCAACATCATCAATGGACACAAATACGGTGTTGACACCGGCAATGGGGCTGACATCAGAGACGTCACAGACAAAATCCGGAAACAAATCTATTCCTGCACTGGTCTGCAGGGGCGAGAAGCTGAGCACAAACGATTTGGTCTGCTGCGGGCTCATGTCAAAAGGCTGATTGGCCGGACCTGTGGGTTGATTGGCCTGGTCTGTCTGCTGATAATTCAATGAAACCGGGGCAGCGGCATCAATGGAAATCGTGCAGTTTTGTGCCATGTGGCCGCCCGCATTGATGGCCGAGGCAAAAACGGTGACCGGCGCCCCGCCGACAAAACCGGACCGGGCCCCGGGCAAAACCGACGAGAACAAGGTGGTTGGTCCGGGTGTGTCGAAAAGGGCTGCGCGCACGCCGCTGCCGCTAAAATCACCATCCGGAGGCAGACCGACACCAAAGCCGCCGCCATTGACGCCGCTATTATCCTGCCAGGCGATGGCAAAGCCGCCATGGGCCAGCACCGCGACATCCGAACGGAGCTGATCATTGTGGGTGACCGTATTGACCAGAAACTCACCGCCGCGCCGGGCCCCTGAAGCCTCGAAACGCTGGGCCCGGACGGCATCGCCGCTGGTGTCGCCGCCAATGCCGGTGCCACTGCCGCTGTTGTCGGTCCAGCTGATGACAAAGCCGCCATCGGCGAGCGCGGCAATGGCGGGCTGGTCCTGAAAACCAAGAACCGTCGTGTTGACAACAAACTCCGCTCCAGCCGGGGTGCCGGTTGCATCATATATCTGTGCGCGAATATCAAATTTGATATTGGAACTGTCGTCTGGTCCCGAATGACTTCCATCAGTCCAGGCGATGACAAACCCGCCCCCGGCGAGACTTGCGACATCCGGCTCCATCTGGGCCAGCAAAGTGGTCGTGTTGACCTGAAAATCATCACCCAGAGACGTGCCGGCGGCATCAAAGCGCCGTGCTGAAATGCCGCTGAAACTGCCATCGCCCCGGGTGCCGCCGCCGTCCTCCCAGGCCAGCACGAAGCCTCCGTCCTTCAGGGCGGCGATGCTTTGAGAAACCTGCCCGTCTTCCAAAATGGAATTGACCACGAAGGCGCTGCTTACAGCCTGGCCGCTCTGGTCATAGCGCCGGGCGATGACATCAGTGGAAGAATTCCCGGTCATGATAAAATTCGGGTCGGTCCAGCTGACCAAAAAGCCGCCATCTGCCAGCGCGGCGATTGCGGGGTCAAACGGGGGATTGCGGTTAAAGGGTGTGGCGACGGTGATCTCCGTGCTTCTGGGCGTGCCGTCAGCGGCAAAGAGCCGGACCTTGAGGGATGGTGAGGAATTGGGGTCTTCAGCGAAACTGGGCCCCACATCCGTCCAGGCTACAACGAAACCGCCGTCATTCAATGCGGCCACATCGGGGGTGGCCTGTGACCCTTTTGTCGAAACGTTGACCAGAAATTCCGGGCCTAGCGGCATGGCAGAATCATCATAAATACGCGCCCGTATCGCACTGAAACTGGTGTCCGGGCTGGTATTGCTGCCATCTTCCCAGACGATGACAAACCCGCCGCCGCCAAGGGCGGCAACTTTCGAATTGCCTTGGCCTCCGTCCTTGATCGAATTGACCAGAAAATCGTCACCTCGAGCCGTTATGGGATAAGCCAGTGCGCCAAAGGCTAAAATCATCAGCAAGACCAGCGCCTGCTGGAGAATGCTGTTGTTGGCCGCCGCTGGCCCGGTGGCACCGCTCAGACGGCAAGCCTGCGTCCGGTTCACGGGTAAAAGGCGAGTTGTTTCAAATATCATTGCACCCTCACTGCCGCACTGGTTTGCGAGCGCACATTGCCATTGGCATCGGCAAACTTCAAAACCACCCGCAAATTGGCCGGATCCAGGGCCAGGGACTGACCTTGCTGGTCGGTCGCAAAAACCCCGAAAAAGGAAACGCCACTGCCAATGGTTGCCGCCAACGGACCGGGTCCGGGCGGCTGCATGCACTGCCCCGCCGCATCGGTCTCGCAAAGCTGCAACAAGAGCGGCAAGGTGCTGTTGCCGCTCTCAACTGACACGGTCATGGCAGCATCGGATGATCCGGCGGCATCACCGGCACCGATATTGGTCGCGGAAACGGACATGAAGCTGCTGCCCCCTGCCGGAACCGTGATAATGCCATTGGCATCCGGGGTTGCCGAAATGGACAAAATATCCGGTCCCGGCTGGCTGTCAATGGACAGCAATACGGTGTTCACACCCGGAATCTTCGCAGCCAGGGCATTGTCGCACACAACCTTCGGAAACAGCTCCTCACCGGTATTGGTCGTGCTTGGCTGAAACGACAGGATGAAGGATTTGGTTTCACCCGGATTCATCAAAAAATGGCTATCCACCGGCCCCACCAGGGCATTGAGAGCATTGGCGGGCGTATAACTCATGCTGAATGCGGGATTGGCCGGCAAATCAAAATGGCAATTGTCCGCCCGATTGGCTCCGGCATTGATGACCGAGGCAAAGACGGTAATGGCCGGACCGCCGGCAAAGCCGGAGCGCGCGGCGGGCAGCACCGAGGAAAACACCGTTGTCGGGCCGGTTTTGGCGCTGACGCCGTAAATGACGACATCGGCATCATGCGTCACCGTGGTGCCGACCGCAATATCGGCAACACTGTCGCCATTGAAATCGCCTGCGCTGCCCAGGACCGTGCCGGTTTGCCCGATTGCAAAAGGCCCGTTCAGAGTGACGCCGTTGCTGCCATCCAGCGCCGACAGCTCCAGGCTGGCCGCAAAGGGCGTGTCCTTGCCGTAAATGACATAGGCGGCACCGGCCCGGTCGAGGCCGCCCGGCGATGGATTGCGCGCACCGATGAGTATGTCTTTGAGGCCATCGCCGTTAAAATCTCCTGCCGCGCTCGTGCCCGTACCGGCTTCGTCTCCAGCGGTAACGCCATTGACCCGAAAGCCATTTGAGCCGTCCAGCGCGGCAACGTCAACTTGGCTAGCAAAAGCGCCGGATCGGCCAAAAACAACATAGGCGCTGCCGGCATCGGTCCGGCCATCAGGATCCGCCAGCAAGGCACCGATAACCACGTCATCAATGCCGTCGCCATTGACATCACCGGCGCTATCAAGCCGTGCACCAAAAACGTCACCAGCCTCCGGGGAAGTCATTGTAAAGCCGTTGGCGCCATCAAGCGACGACAATTCCAACACAGGGTCAAACGGCGCAGTTTTGCCAAAAACGACGTAAACGGCGCCGGCACGGGGAAAACTGCCAGTTTTGGAAACCAGCACATCGTCAATGCCATCATGGTTGATATCTCCGGCCGCACTCACACGCGCGCCCGCTTCATCCCCGGCGGTAACGCCGTTCATGACAAAGCCATTTGTGCCGTCCAGGCTGGAAAGATCGAATGTGGCGGCAAACGGTCCGTCATGGCCAAATACGACATAGGCGGCCCCAGTCCGGCTGCGCCCGCCCGGATTGTCTACCGGCGCCCCGATTATCACATCATCAATGCCATCACCGTTGACATCACCAGCCTTTGAAACCCAGGAACCCGAAAA
>JALWUB010000273.1 GCA_026993275.1 Robiginitomaculum sp.
GGTGCAAGACTTCCGCCGCGCGCCCGGCCTTGCTCACCCCAGGCGGGGCCGTGGCGGGCGTGGCGCAGGAGGCAATGGCAAAGGCCAGCGCCAGCACCTTGCTGCATGGCAATCCGATGAACTCATGGACTATCGCCGCCCGCGCAATGAAGGCGCATGAGGATCATGTAACCAGTATTACATATGTAATCAGTGTATTGACAAACGTGTATTGCAACCCCTGTTTGCAGTAATAAGTTTGATGTTTGGGTGCAATGCTCATTGCAGCATGCCAGTACATTATTAATTCATTTGATAAATAATACATTATTTGCTCATGAATATAATTTGTTTGGCATAAAATCCTATTTATACATGCGTGCTGCACGCGTGAACATGGAGGTATCAAATGGCCAATCCAAACATAGAAATGCTACCCCTGAAGGCCTTGCGGCCCTGGCAGCGCAATGCGCGTACGCCCTCGAAGAAACAGGTCCGGCAAATCGCAAACGGCATCGAGACGTTTGGCTTTACAAACCCGGCATTGGTCGACAAGGCGGGCGCCATTCTGGCGGGCCATGGCCGGGTGGCGGCAGCAAAGCTGCTGGGGATGAGTGAGGTGCCGTGCGTGCGCTTTGAGCATATGAGCGCGGCAGAGAAGCGCGCCTATGTGCTGGCTGATAACAAGCTGGCGCTCAATGCCGAATGGGACGAGGAGGTCCTCGCGGTCGAACTGGAAGGGCTATTGAGCCTGGATGCAGACTTTGACGTTGAACTCACCGGATTTTCTTTGGCCGAGGTCGATGGCGTGATCGAGACCTTGCATTACGAAGAGCCAGGCGACCCGGCCGATGAGGCCCTGCCCGAAGGGGATGATGAAGGCCCCGTCTGCCATGAGGGCGATGTCTGGCAGCTGGGCCCGCACCGGCTTGTCTGCGGCAATGCCCTGGATGCGGACGTGGTCAAGGTGCTCATGGATGGCGAGTGGGCACGCATGGTATTTACTGACCCGCCCTATAACGTGCCCATTGATGGCCATGTGTGCGGCTCGGGCAAGACCAAACACCGCGAATTTGCCATGGCGACGGGCGAGATCCTGGCAGCGGGCAAATCCGTTTATAGTGAGCTCAAGAATTTGATCATCTGGGTCAAGGACAATGGCGGCATGGGCACGTTCTGTCGCTCGCGCCATGAGCTGATCTTTGCCTTCAAGGCGGGCACGGCAGCCCACATCAACACCTTTGAACTTGGCCAGCACGGCCGCTACCGGACCAATATATGGGAGTACAAAGGCGTCAACACGCGCAAAGCCGGACGCGAGGAGGAGCTGGCCCTGCATCCCACGGTCAAGCCGGTGCAGATGATTGCCGATGCCTTGCGCGATTGTTCGGGTCGGGGCGATACCGTGCTCGATCTCTTTGGCGGTTCCGGCTCAACTTTGATCGCGGCGCACAAGACGGCGCGGAGGGCGTATCTGGCGGAGATCGACCCGCTCTACTGCGCCACCATCATCCGCCGCTGGGAAGCCTTCGCCCATGACGAGGCGGTGCGTCTGGTGGATGCCCTTGCCCGCAACAAGGATGGCAAGCCCATGGCCCGGCTGACGCGGTGCAGCGCAATGCCCGGGCCGGGCAGCCAGCTCATCCGCGAATGGAACGGCAGGACCCACCGGGTGGAGGCCGGTGAGGCAGGCTTTACATGGAGCGGCGTGCATTACGCTTCCCTCTCTGCCGTGGCCCGGGCGATCACCGGGGCACGCTGGTCAGGACCACGGTTCTTTGGCTTGCGGCAAAGAGGGGCACCATGAGCGTGCAGAAGCATTTTCGCTGCGCTATCTACACCCGCAAGTCCACCGAGGAAGGCTGGAGCAGGACTTCAACTCGCTGGATGCCCAGCGCGAGGCCTGCGCCGCCTATATCACCTCACAGGCTGGGCTGGACGCTCAAGGACACGGCTTACGATGATGGGGGTATATCGGGCGGCCACATGGAGCGGCCAGGCCTGCAAGCCCTGATCCAGGACATCAGGGGCGGCCAGGTGGACATTGTGGTGGTCTACAAGGTCGACCAGCTGACCCGCTCGCTTGCGGACTTTGCCCGGCTGGTGGAGGTGTTCGAGAAACACGAGGTCAGCTTTGTCTCGGTCACCCAGGCGTTCAACACCACCAGTTCCATGGGCCGCCTGACGCTCAACGTTCTCCTCTCCTTTGCCCAGTTCGAGCGCGAGGTCACCGCCGAGCGTATCCGCGACAAGATTGCCGCGTTGAAGAAAAAAGGTCTGTGGATGGGGGCCAGCCACCATTGGGCTACACCAACACGAAAAGAAACTCGTGGTGGTGGAAGATGAAGCGGCCATTGTGCGGCAGGTCTTTGCGCTTTACCGGGCGCACAGGAATGTGCGCCAGGTCAAGCAAGAGTCCGATCGGCTCGGGCTTCGCACCAAACAACGCACCAACAAGCATGGCGCCATCACCGGTGGCAAGCCGTTCACCCGGGGGCATCTCTATGTGCTGCTGGGCAACCCGCTCTATATCGGTAAGATCAGACACAAGGCTGCCATATACGAGGGCCAGCACCAGGCCATCATCGAAGGCCGTCAGCCGGTGGATATCACCGTATCCCGGCTCAGGCGCTCAAACCGCCTGCCCATGCTTTGGACAGAGCAGCGCGCCTATCTTGGGTTTGCTCAGAATCACGCATCATGCTGAGCAACGCCCAGGCATCACCATACATTTAACGAGGACAGCCAAACGCTTGGCAGAGACGAAGGGGCAAATATGCCGAAAATTAGGATTATTACCCGTCTCTGCGTCCTGTCAGGGGCACAGGATATGACGCAACCCTTTGAAATGGCGGCACAATGACATGGGCCTGCCAAACGCCAGTCTCTGGCGGGACTGGGTGGTGGAGCCAGGCGGAATCGAACCGCCGACCTCGTCATTGCGAACGACGCGCTCTCCCAACTGAGCTATGGCCCCGAAATACGCAGGTGGCGAGCCTATAGGGGGGCACAAGCGGTGCTGTCAAGCGCACCAGCCGCTCTTGGGCCTGCCTTTTCAGCCGCGCGCCCGCGCGCGCATGCTTGCGAAGCCGGGCCGGGATGGTTACATCTGGGCGCAAATCTGGAGGCGACCCATGGCCGTGGCAATCTATTGGCTTTTGAGCCAGCTCATTTCCCTTTATATCCTGGTGATCATTGCCGGCGCCATACTGAGCTGGCTGGTGGCGTTCAATGTGGTCAATCCGCGCAATCAGCTTGTTGTTGGCATTGGCCGTTTCACCTATGCGATGACAGAACCGGCACTGCGCCCGATCCGCCGCTTCATTCCGCCGTTTGGCGGGGTCGACATCACCCCCATCATCCTGCTGCTGGGCCTTTCATTCCTGCGCAGGGTTCTTGCCGCCTTGTTGCTGGGTTCCGCCTTTTGAACACACAGGCCTGCAGTTACAGCAAAGACGCCCTGGCCTTGCGCGTGCGCCTGCAGCCCAAGGCCAGCGCGGACCGGCTGGAGGGACCGGGCCATGACGCCAGCGGCCGGCAGTTTCTGAAGGCGCGGGTGCGCGCCGTGCCGGAAAAGGGCAAGGCCAATGCGGCGCTGGAAAAACTGATCGCCCGGGCCCTTGGCGTGCCGCGCTCAGCGGTGACGGTTGTCAAGGGCAATACGGACCGGCTCAAGACCGTGCGCATCAGCCGCGCCGATGCCAAGGTCGAGGCCAGCGTGAAACGCCTGCTCGGGGAAACGGCATCATGAGTGCACGGCTGATAGACGGCAAGGCCATTGCCGCGGCGCTGCGCCAGCGCATTGCCGCCGCCGTGCCCGCCTTGCCGCGGCCGCCGGCGCTGGCGGTGGTGCTGGTGGGCGATGACCCGGCCAGCCAGGTCTATGTGCGCAACAAGGCGCGCCAGACCCGCGCGGCGGGCATGGTTTCCATCGAACACCGCCTGCCCGCCGATACCGCGCAAGAGGCGCTTGCGGCGCTGCTGCAAGGCCTGAATGAAGATGACGCCGTGGACGGCATACTGGTGCAATTGCCGCTGCCTGCCCATCTCGACGAAGCCGCCATCATCGGGCAGATCGACCCGGACAAGGATGTGGACGGCCTGACCGAGGCCAATGCCGGCAGGCTGGTGCTGAACCGGCCGGGCCTGCGCCCGTGCACCCCCACCGGCTGTGTCATCCTGGCCCGGGACACTCTCGGCGATCTGACCGGCAAGAACTGCGTCATTGTCGGCCGCTCCATCCTGGTCGGCAAACCGGCGGCGTTGTTGTTCCTGCAGGAAAACTGCACCGTCACCATTGCCCATTCGCGCACCCGCGATCTGCCCGCCCTGTGCCGCACGGCCGACATCCTCATTGCCGCCGTCGGCAGGCCGCGCATGATCGGCGCTGATTTCATCAAGCCCGGTGCCTGTGTCATTGATGTCGGCATCAACCGCATTGAGGACAGCGCGGCCGAAAAGGGCTGCAGGCTGGTGGGCGATGTGGACTTCGAAGCCGCCCGCAAGGCCGCCGGGGCGATCACGCCGGTGCCGGGCGGCGTTGGCCCGATGACCATTGCCTGCCTGCTGCGCAATACCGTGCTGGCCGCCTGCGCCCGCAAGGGCTGGCCCGTGCCGGAGGGGCTGTGATGCGGGCGCGGGCATGGCTGGCGGCGGCCAGTGTCCTGTGTGCCCTGCCGGCCATGGCCCAGGACGATCCGGCCAGGCCCGGCTCCACCGTCCGGCTGAGCCCGGCGCAACTGGAAACCATCCGCCTGAACGAAATTGCCCGCGCCGCGCAGCTTTACACGGGCATTGCCTTTTCGCCCCGGGCCATTGGCAGATTGCGCGGCCAGCTGCCGCTTGACGAGGCTGCATTCGGCAAGGCCATTGACGCCGTGCAAAAGCGCTTTGAGGCCTGCATGGAAGGGGCGCTGGAGGCCCGGCTGGACAATGCCTACAAGGCGCAGGTGTTGCGCAAGACCGTGCAAAGCGCGCGCAGCAAGGCGGTGCCGGAGCCCAGGGATGCCAAGACCGTGCTGCCTGCCTTTCAGGCCGCCAACGCCTTTTGCAGCGGGCGCATAGACGCCTGGCTGGCGTCACAGATTCAGTGAGATGGGTTCAGGCCCTAGAGCACTTCCCGAAAAAGCCTGTCCCGGCCCCTGAGCCGGGGATGGGAACCGGTTTTCGGATAAGAAGTGCGGCTAAACAAAAGGATAGAGTGCGGTTTTGATTCAATCAAAACGTGAA
>JALWUB010000274.1 GCA_026993275.1 Robiginitomaculum sp.
GAGGATCCGGCCCTGGTGCTGGCCATGGAAGAGCTTGGCTTTTTCTCCGAAGAGATCAAGATGCTGGGCACCTATGCCGCCGACCCGTTCCGCCTTCAGGCCATGGACAACACAAAAACGTGAACGGGAAAGTCTGGCATTGTGCGGTGCCAGTCCAAACATGACACCCGGATTCAGCCACAGGAGACTTTCATGCCTGCATTTGACATTTATGACGAAACCAATGCCCCGGAAGCCGCGCGGCCGCTGCTGGCCAGGTCCAAGGCCGCCTATGGCGCCGTGCCCAACATTCTGGGCGAACTCGCCGAAAGCCCGGCGGCTCTGGAAGGCTATATGGCGCTGTCGGAAATCTTCATCAAATCCTCGCTGGCGCCGGAAGAAAAGCACCTGGTGCTGCTCGCCGCCGCGGCGGAAAATGAATGCGCCTATTGCGTCGCCGCCCATACCGGCCTGGCCAAGGGCGCGGGCCTGCCTGGCCATGCCATCATGGCGGTGCGCGAGGGCGAGGAGATCGACGATGACCGGCTTGAGGCGCTGCGCCATTTCACCCAGCGCGTCGTCGCCGCGCGCGGCCATGTCAGCGATGACGAGGTGCAGGCGTTTCTGGATGCGGGCTTTACGCGCGCCAATGTCTTCGAGGTGATTTTGGGTGTGGCCATGAAAACCCTCTCCAACTACGCCAACCACATCGCCCACACCCCCGTGGACGCCAGCTTCGCCGTCAACAAATGGACCCCGCCGGGCAAGGGGTGACGATCAGGCTTCACCCTGAACCCAGGCTCGCATCAGATGATGGGCGGCGGAAAACGCCATGGGCGCGCTGTATTGCGGATGGCTGCCGTCCAGCATGGCGCGCACATCGTCGCGGGCAAACCAGCGCGCGTCCTCCAGCTCGTCATCGAGGGTGATGGCCTCGCTCTGCGCTTGCGCGATCAGGCCGATCATCAGCGATGACGGAAACGGCCAGGGCTGGCTCAGGACATAGCGCACCGCGCCGGTGCGCACGCCGGTTTCCTCGGCAATTTCGCGGGCGCAGGCCTCTTCCAGGCTTTCGCCGGGCTCGACAAAGCCGGCCAGCGCCGAATACACCCCGGCGGGCCAGCCGCTCTGGCGGCCCAACAGGCATTGCCCGCCGCGCACCGCCAGCATGATCACCACCGGGTCGGTGCGGGCGAAATGCTCGCTGCCGCAGGCGGCGCACAGGCGTTTGGCGCCGCCCTCGCCGGGGGTGCTGGGGGCGCCGCAATTGGGGCAGAAGCGGTGCCGCGCGTGCCAGCCCAACAGCGCCGAAGCGCGCCCGGCTATGGCCAGATCCGGCGCCGGCAGATGCGCTGCCGCGAGGCGCAGGCCTTGCCATTCGCCCAGTCCCTCCAGCGGAAAGCCCGCATCATCGTCCAGCGCCAGCGCAAACCAGGGCTGCGCTGTCTCGCCCATGGTGCCCAGAAACACCGACCCCGGATCGGCCACGGTCAAATGCGCCAGCGCCGCTTCCTGCAACAGCGCCATCTGCCCGTCGTGCAGGACAAACACCTGCCCCTGCCAGAGCGGCAGAAACAGTGCCCGCCCGCCTTTCGCCAGCGCCTCGATGGCCGCCTCGTCGCGGCGCACATCATCGCGCCGGTCCAAAGGCGATCCGGCAAAGGGCAGGGTCAGATGCGGGCGGGGTTTTTGCATGGGACGGGTTTACGACGCCAAACCTGCCAACGCCAGCCATGCGCAGCAATATCGGCCGCAAGACAGAGATAAGACGTCTTTAGCCATCTGCTGGCATTATACCCGAAGCGCGAAATCATAAACATGTTTAGGTTGAAAATATCTTCTATAGGTTGACTTGCCCCCCCCCGCAGTTATTGTGGGTTGCTGCCACCATGCAATACAGGCAATAACGCAAAGGGAGGAGATTATGAAAACCGGATTGATGACGATTTTGCTGGCCGGAACGGCGCTGGTGTTAAGCGGGTGCGCCACTGAAGGAACTACCGTTGTAGATACCAGGTCCGGGGGCCCGTGCGTCCAATCACCTCAGCCCAACCTCTATCCCTCAACTTGCAATCCAGGTGTAACTATAAGAATTCGTAGGGAATTGCAGCCCCATGACGACCTGCCTATGGGAACAGGGGCGGTCGTTGCAAGCGCAATAAATTTTTCAGCGGTGAAACTCTCAACAGCTGGCTCAACAGTTGGCTTGCCCTCCACCGGAACATTTATTATCACTCTCAAAGATCAGAATGGCCTTGTTATTGCGCAAAATGCCTTTCCATGGCTTAAATCAGGAACCGATTTGATCGCCTTGAACGCGCAAAGCGTGACAGACTGGATGGCCGCGATCACCCAAACCATCTACTATATTGATATCGATACAGCGCCATTTCAGATCGAAACTGCAGCAGGGCCAAATGTTTTCACCGCAACCTTCGAATACAATAATGCACCAATGGCAATCTCCAGCAGCGCTTGGACGTCATCATGCCCATCAGGGCCGCAATCCGGTCCGCTTTTGTGCGGCTAAGAAAGAAGGGAGATCATGAGACGATTATGGCCTCTTGCGGCCGTGGCTTTACTGACAGGCTGCGCCAGTACTGGTGACAGATTAAAACCCGGTCCACGAACAAGGGCAATCAAACGGCTGATCGCGGATCTTAATGGCAACGCAAGCGGCCATAATTTTTCGGCCAAGGCGGTTGCTGCCGGGCATGACCTGCTTCTTCGCAGAACCTACACAACAATTTCGGTATTGGACGGGAGCCAGCCGCTTGCCGTCTTTCCGGATATTCTGATCAGCGATACCGCAAAGGACGGCATCCGCATCCGGTTTTACGCACAGCAGGTGTCCAGTGCCTTGACCCAGGCAAGCACCGGATTTGCAGACAGGTTCATAAATGCCATGGCAGCGGCCCGTGATGAACTTTGGCCAGCAAGACCACCTTTTGCTTTCAGCTACAATATCCATCTTGTTGGCGGGAATGAACAGGTGGATGGGCAATTGACCCGGGTGTTTCACAAGAATGATTTGGAGTTGAGTTTTTACGCCCGTGTGCATTATGTTGAAAAGCAAGACCCGCACCTGGCGGTTATGCTGTCCCACGAGACCTATCACCTGATGAGGCGGTTTTATCCTGGTGCAATGCGTAAAAACCAGAACGGCTACAGCAAAGCTCAAATGCTGATGATTGAAGAAGCCGCTGCTGCTGTTTTCGGGCATTGCACAGGCATAAATTTTGGGGGGCAGGTTTCCCTTGATGGCAATCTTGTCAATACGTTTGTCAACGAAGGAAATGACGCGGACAGGCGCACCGGCTCTCTTGATGACCAATTGCTGCAGCAAATCATACGGCCAGGGTACAGGATTAGCAAAAAACTTGCCCGTACCATTTTCGGCCCGATGATCTTCACGACGCTGTGGGCGGAATATGCCGGGCAGGCGCGCACCATCACGGCGGGCAGTCCAGCGGCGGATAAGTTCATGGATTTGTGTCGCCATAACATCTGGCCGCCAGAAAAGCTCATCCCGGTCTTGCAAGACATGGCCCGTGACGGCATTGATCCGCCGCAAATCCTGCCGCTCCGGCAACAGCCAGGGCGCAGCAGCCCGTAAGTGCAGGCCCTCACTCCGCATTCAGCGCATAGCCGGCGCCGCGCACGGTGCGGATGGCGTCGCGCTGGCCGCCGGCATTGAGCGCCTTGCGCAGGCGGCCGACATGCACATCGACGGTGCGCAATTCCACATCCTTGTCCATGCCCCACACCGCGTCGAGCAACTGGCTGCGCGAAAACACCCGGCCCGGCTGGCTCAGCAGATACTCCAGCAGCCGGTATTCGGTCGGCCCCAGATGCACCGCGTTGCCCTGGCGGGTGACCCGGTGCGCCGTGCGGTCGAGCACAATGCCGCCGCAGGCCAGCGTGTCGCCGGTCAGTTCCGGCCGCGCCCGGCGCAGCAAGGCGCGCACCCGCGCCAGCAGTTCGGCCATGGAAAACGGCTTGGTCAGATAGTCGTCGGCGCCGGTATTGAGGCCGCGAATGCGCTCCGATTCCTCCGCACGCGCGGTCAGCATGATGATGGCCGTGTCCGCGGTCTGTTTCCTGGCGCGCAGGCGGCGGCAAATCTCGATGCCGGAGACACCGGGCAGCATCCAGTCGAGCACCACCAGGTCCGGCGCCCGCTCGGCGACCAGCAGCAAGGCCTCCTCGCCATCGGCAGCGAGCAGCGTTTCATAGCCCTCTTTTTCGAGATTGTAGTCCAGCAGGGTTGCCAGTGCCGCCTCGTCCTCGGCGACCAGCACCAGCGGTTTCATGTCTGCGGCTCCGTGCCCCCCACCTGGGTGGCGCTCTGGCGGCTGTCCGGCAATTCCTCGCCGGTGACGAGAAAATGGATGTTTTCGGCGATATTGGTGGTGTGGTCGCCAATGCGCTCGAGATTCTTGGCCATGAACAGCAAATGCGTGCACATGGTGATGGTGTGCGCATCCTCCATCATATAGGTCAGCAGTTCGCGGAACAGGCTGTTGTAATGGGCGTCGATCTCCTCGTCACGGCGCCATACGTCAATGGCCAGATCCACATCGCCCGCGGTATAGGCGTCGAGCACGTCCTTCAGCATGAGGCTGACCGCATGGCCCATGCGGTGCACGCTGCGGGTCAGCGGCATGGGCGGCGATTCATTCAGGATCAGCGCCCGCTTGGCAATATTCTTGGCCAGATCGCCAATGCGCTCCAGATCGCCGGAGATTTTCAGCGCGCTGAAGGTGCGGCGCAAGTCCGCGGCCATGGGCTGGCGCAGTGCCAGCAGCAAAATCACCCGCCGCTCCAGGTCCATTTGCAGGGCGTCGATCTCGCGGTCGCGGGCAATCACCTCGCGCGCCAGCGCATCATCGCGGCTGAGCACCGCCTTGAGGGCGTCATTGAGCAAATGCTCGGCGAGGCCGCCCATGCGCACCACCTCGGCGCTCAGTTCGTCCAGTTCGTCATCGAAGGATTTGACTATGTGTTCTGTCATGATGCAGGCCTAACCAAAGCGTCCGGTGATGTAATCCTGGGTGCGGGTGTCCAGGGGGTTGGTGAAAATCTGTTCCGTCGGTCCGGTCTCGACCAGCGTGCCCAGGTGGAAAAATGCCGTGCGCTGCGACACCCGCGCCGCCTGGGCCATGGAATGGGTGACCATGATGATGCAGTAATTGTTGCGCAGATCATCAATCAGCTC
>JALWUB010000275.1 GCA_026993275.1 Robiginitomaculum sp.
GGCGGCGGCCAGGTGTGGATGCTGCGCGCCCCCGATGGCCGCGAAACGGCGCTGTTCCGGCTTTCTGCGCCAGATGCCTTGCGCAGCCGCCCGCTGCGCCTCGATAACACCTCCACGGGATTGTATTTCATCGACGGGCGCACGGGGCCGTATTCTGCGCTCAAGCGCCTCGACCTGCTCACGGGCGAAAGCCGTGTGCTGGCGCGCGGCGCGGATGGCGACATCACCCAGGTGCTGTTTCATCCGGTCACCGGCCAGCCCCTGGCCTATCTGACCGCGGGCCCGGCGCCGCGCTGGCATGGCCTGTCGCGCGGATTTTCCCGGGTGCTGGCGCGCCTGCAAGAGCGCCTTGGGCCGCATTTTTTCATCCTGGCCCTGACCAATACGGCGCAAAAGCTGGTGGTGTACAGCGACCGCTCCAACCAGCCTGGCCTGTATTCGCTTTTCGACCTGCCCTCTGACCGCATCACCACATTGTTCGAAACCATGCCGGACCTGGACAGGTTTGCCCTGCGTCCCGGCAGGCTGCTGCGCGTGCGCGCCCCTGATGGCCTGGACCTGGCCGCCTGGCTGACCCCGGCGCGCGGCCCGGAGCCGCGCCAGCAGCCCTTGCTGGTGATGCCGCAGCCGGGCCCTGGCGCGCGCCTGGGCAATGGATTCAACCAGCATGTGCAATGGCTCAGCAATCGCGGTTACAACGTGCTGGCGGTCAATACCCGCGGCGCGTCGGGCCTGGGGCGTGATTACCTGCTCAAGGGCATGGGCAAGGATGCGCCGCAGGCCGCTGCCGGTGATCTGGCTAGCGCCGTCAAGGCGGTGCTGAAACAGGGCCTCGCCGATGGCGCGCGCCTGGGCGGGCTGGGCTGGGGCAAGGGCGCCCCCGTCATTCTTGACTATGCCGCGCACGGCGCCCCGCCGCTCAACTGCGCCCTGGTGCTGGATCCGGCCGTGCAGGGCGCCCCCCGGCCTGACCAGATCAGGGTGCCCCTGCTGGTCCTGCAAAGTGGCGCCAAATCCGGCGCCAACGCAAAAGCGGCGCAGGCGCGGCGCCTGGTCAAGGCGGTGCGCGCGGCGGGCGGCGAGGCCGCGCTGGTGCAGTTTCCCGAAAGCACCCATGATCCCCTCGATGGGCCGGCCTTCATGCCGTTTGCGGCGCTGGCCGAAGCTTATCTGGCCAAATGCCTTGGCGGGGATGCCGAACCGGTTGGCCGCAGCCTTGATGACCTTACCATTGCGGTCAATGCCGGGCCGGAGGGTGTGCCCGGCCTGAAACTGCCCTGAGCCCTTGCCTCGTCCTTCAGGTCAGAAGATCGGCGCATATCGCCTCCAGGCCCGCCTTGTCGGCGGCGTCAAAGGCGGCCAGTTCTGCTGAATCCACGTCCAGCACGGCGCACAGGGCGCCGCTTTTGTCAAACACCGGCACGACGATCTCGGAACGGCTGTTGGCGTCACAGGCAATGTGGCCGGCAAAGGCGTGCACGTCATCGACCATCTGCGTCTGGCGCGTGCGCGCCGCGGCGCCGCAAACCCCGCGCGAGAACGGAATGCGCAAACAGCCCAGTGTGCCCTGATAGGGGCCGATGACCAGTTCTTCGGGATTTTCAGGATCAACCTCGTAAAATCCGGTCCAGTAAAAGCGTGGCGCAAAGGCGTGCGCCAGCAGACAGGCGGCCGTGGCAAAGCGCGCCGTGCGGCTGCGCTCGCCAGCCACCACCGCCCTGATCTGCTGATGGACCTGGCGGTATTGCTCTGCTTTGTCCGCTTTGTTCATCATCAGGCCCTTCCCGTAATCATCACTGTGCCCTCAGGCTCTGACCAGTGCCATGGCCATGGCGCGGGCGCCAGTGGCGATGGCTTCGGATTGTGCCTTGTCAACTCCGGCGCGGGCCAGCGTCACGGCACCCGTCAACAGCGACAGCAAGGCCCAGGCCTTGTCATGCCGCTGCTGATTGGCGCCAGGCATACCGCTGGCTATGGCTGCGGCAATTTGCGCAAGCTTGTTTTGGTACATGCGCCGAACCGGTTCGCTCATGCGCGCAACGTCTCCGGACAAGCTCTGCAAGGCACAGGCTTGCGCCGGATCGCATGTGCGCCGGTCTTGCAGGTAAAAATCGGCAAAGGCGGCAAGCCAGTCATCGCCATGATCCTTCTGCAGGGCGGTGATTGCGTCATGAACTTCATCCAGACCGGCTTCCAGGGCTTCAAGGAAGGCTTTTTCCTTGGATGTAAAATGGCCATAAAAGGCACCTGAGGTCAGGCCTGCTTCGTTTGCCAGGCCATCTACACCAATACCGCTATACCCCTTTTTACGAAAACCGCGACCGACAGCATCCAGAATGTGCTGATGTGCTTCACTCTTGCACGTTTTTCTGGTCTGCATGTTTGCTCTCCATGCCTGCCGCCACCCGCGGCCGCTGCCATTCTATAACGATCGTTCCAGTTATCCAGCCCGTCAGGGCCAGATTTTAGGTCCAGACTCATGCGCGCGGCAGAGTGTAAGCGTGCAGGGAAACGCCGGATTGTAGCACTTCACATGCGCCTCTGTCTTGTGACTGACCCCGCGGGCAATGTCGCAAAACCGGGAGCGCTTTGAACTGAACGCAGCAGGTGCAAGACACATTCCGTAACGATCGCTATTTCCTGTTGACATCATAACGATCGTTATATATTTGCCTTCGAGATCGTGATTATAACGATCGTTATATGAATGAGCGAAGCGCTGACCGGGCCGCTTGCCTGGTCAGCCAGCTGCAAACGCATGAAAGGATAAAACCATGCCTCTAACTCTGACACTGAGCGAGGGCGTATTGCCCGATGGCGCCGAAACAGAAGCCGTGAAACGCCTCACGGACCTGATGCTCAAATGGCACAATCTGACGGGCAATGCGGTGATGACGCCCAATGTCACCGCCATGGTGCAGACCCTGCCCCGTGGAAAGGCGTTTTCCGGCGGCAAGGTGTTTGATGGCGTGTGGATCGAATGGAAAGTTCCAAGCTTTGCCTTTGCCACGCGCGAAATACAGGAAGGGTTTTTTCGCGAGGCCACAGACCTGATTGTCAATCTGTCTGGCGGCACGCAACCCCGTGACAACGTCTATATCAATGTCGTGCATACGGTGGATGGGGCCTGGAATCTGGATGGCCGGGCGATGACCAATGAAGACCTGATCGCGGCCATTGCCAAAGGCTGACCGGTATTTCTCAACACCCATATTGCAGATTTAGGAGTTTCTTCATGAAAACGATTGCCATACCGGCCCTGATAGCCACCACCGCCCTTCTTGCCTCAAACCCTGTTCAAGCCGGCACGGAAAAATGCATGCCCATAGGAGGCGTTGCCGTTGCCAATTTCTTTGCCGAAGGTGACGGCCGTCCGGTTATCATTTCAGCAGCGCTGACCGGCAGTGTAAACAATGCTGCGGGCAAGATTATTTCCCAAATACAAACGGCCACCGGACTTGAAATGGACATGGAGCATTATTTTGGCCGGGATGATGGCGGCGCAATCTACACCAAGGACAAAGCTGTGCTCACTGCCATTCCGGAAAAACCAGGGCGTTACATGATCGAGATCACTTACCACATCCAGAACAGAGTGTCCCGGGGCACGCTGGCGGGCTTTGGCGGCACGTTTCAAAGCTATGGCCTTGTTGATATGCGTGATCCGGCAAACATGCAGGGCCTGGTCCGCTATAGTGGCAGCATCTGCAAACAATAAAGCCCCCAGCCGCCATCAAAGCCGCCCGGGCGCACTCCGGAAAAACGATTTTCCGGCTGCACAAGACCAAGAAGTTGGCCATGCGCGCGGCTGGCGGCAGGCTTTCCTGATCCCCTGATTTTGGAAAGCCTGCCGATGCCTTCCACAACAAAAGGAGCAAGATATGAACCCCGCAGAGCCGCGGCCAAGCCGCATTTTACACACCATGTTGCGTGTTAGCGATCTGGATCGCTCACTGGCATTTTACTGCGACCGCCTTGGCATGCGCGAACTGCGCCGCGAAAATTATCCTGGTGGCGCTTTCACCTTGTCTTTCATTGGCTATGGGGATGAAGCCTCCGCCACGGTTATTGAGCTGACATATAATTATGGCGTCAAGCGCTATAGCCACGGCACCGGCTTTGGCCATATCGCCTTGGCCGTGCCTGATATTTATGCCGTGTGCAGCAAGCTGGAGAAAGACGGGGTGGCAATTCTGCGCCCGCCAGGACCCATGACCCACACCGCGCACAATGGCCAAAGGGACGTAATTGCTTTTCTTGAAGATCCGGACGGTTACCGGGTTGAACTGATCGAGACCGCCTGAACACCATGTTTTTCCAGCCCGAGCGCCAACACCTTGCGCATCAGGCTGGGCAGGGCTTCGCCCTCCAGCGTCTCAGTCGGCGCCCACCAGCCGCTATTGGGGCGGTAATCATCCGGCGCGCAGGCGCAAAAGACCTGCAAATGCAGGGCAAAATGGGTGAACACATGGCGCACCTGCCCGGCCGCGCGCCAGTGTGCTGCCACCGGGGCCTGCGCCAGCAGGGCTTGCGGCGCCAGCTTGCTGTCCAGCCAGTCCGTGCCCGGCACCTCGGCCATGCCGCCAAGCAGGCCTCTGGCCGGCCGGCGGCGCAGCAGCACGGCGCCATCGCGCACCAGCACGAATGCGGCGCCATGGCGTTGCGGCCGCGCAGGCTTTGCGGCACGGCGCGGATAAAGCGCCGCCGCGCCGGTCTGTCCGGCCTGGCAGAAGCGGCGCACCGGGCAGGCCGGGCAATCAGGATTTTTGGGGCGGCAGACCAGCGCGCCCAGATCCATCAGCGCCTGCGGCCAGTCGGCGGCGCGGGCTTTGCGCACATGGCGCCCGGCCAGCGCCTTGAGCGTCTTTTTGGCGCCGGGCAGGGGCGCCTCCACCTTGTGCAGGCGCGCCATGATGCGCTCGATATTGCCATCGACCACATTGGCCGGCTTGCCATGCACCATCGCTGCCATCGCCGCTGCCGTATAGGCGCCAATGCCGGGCAGGGCGCGCAAGGCCGCCTCGTCCGCAGGAAACACGCCGCCATGATCGCGCACGATCGTTTGCGCGCAGGCGTGCAGATTGCGCGCCCGGGCATAATAGCCAAGCCCGGCCCAGGCGCTGAGCA
>JALWUB010000276.1 GCA_026993275.1 Robiginitomaculum sp.
CCACGCCCTTGCGGCCATGATCCGGGTCCGTATACATGGCCCGCACCCGCGCCGCTTCGCGCGCCGGGTCCAGCAGGCGCGGATTGCGTCCCGCGGTGTGATCGCCGCCAAACAGGGTCTGGCGCCGTGACCAGCCGCCGCACCCGGCCAGGGCATCGCCATCGAACACCATGAAATAGGTGCCATCAGCGATCAGGCGGGTATCCAGGCCCATGATCTCGAAACTGGCCTCGACCTGTTCCGGCGAGAGAAACTGCGGCAGAAATCCCCTGATGGCGCGCTGCATCAGAGCCTGCAGGGCAGGAAGATCGCCCTTGCGCGCCAAACGGTGGGTGAGCAGGTTTTCGGACATGGCATGTCATCCCCGGCATCGGCACGGCGCCGCCATTGTGCATGCCGCCCCCTTTTCTGTCCATTATGCTCGGATCCTGTTAATCCCATCCGTCCAGGCCAATTGGCTCCCCCCAAGACAACGGGCGCCGCGCCAGCTCCGTCAATCACGCTTGACGGGCGCCGGCTTGTGCAATGCGGCCTGTTTGGCAAGCGCCGCAAAACTGGCGGGATAGGCCGGGCGCTTGACATAACGGCCCGCGCCTCTGGTGGCGCGCAAATCGCCGTCTTTCCAGGTCAGCACACCGCGGCTGATGGTGTGGCTGGCCAGCCCGGTCACGTTCATGCCCTCAAAGACATTGAAATCGACATTCTGGTGATGGGTCTTGACCGAAATGGTCTTGCTCGCCGCCGGATCCCAGACCACCAGGTCCGCATCGGCGCCAACGCTGACACTGCCCTTTTGCGGGTAGATATTGAAAATCCTGGCGGCATTGGCCGACGTGATGGCGACAAACTCGTTTGGTGTCAGCCGCCCGGTATTCACACCATGGGTCCACAGCACCGCCATGCGGTCCTCGACCCCGGCGCAGCCATTGGGAATCTGCGCAAAATTGTCCTTGCCCATGGCCTTCTGGTCGGCGCAGAAACAGCAGTGATCGGTCGCCGTGGTGTGCAGATCGCCGCTTTGCAGGCCCTTCCACAGCGCCGCTTGGTGTTCCTTTGCACGAAATGGCGGCGACATCACATGCGCCGCAGCGCGGGTGAAGTCCTTGTCGCGATAGACACTGTCATCAATGGTCAGATGCCCGGCCAGGGCCTCGCCATAGGCGCGCTGGCCCGCATCGCGGGCGCGGCGGATTTCCTCCAGCGCATCAGCGGCCGAAACGTGGACGATATAGAGCGGCACGCCGATCACCTCGGCCAGGCGCAAAGCGCGATTTGCGGCCTCGCCTTCGGCGGCTGGCGGGCGCGACAGCGGGTGGCCTTCGGGGCCGGTAATGCCCTCCTCCAGCAGTTTCTTTTGCAACTGGAAGACCAGTTCGCCATTCTCGGCATGCACGGTGGGCATGGCGCCCAGCTCCAGCGCGCGGCTGAACGAGTTGTAGAGGATCTCGTCATCCGCCATGATCGCGCCCTTGTAGGCCATGAAGTGCTTGAAGGAATTGACACCTTCCTCGCGCACCAGCGTTCCCATGTCTGCATGAACACTGTCGTCCCACCAGGTGATGGCAACGTGAAAACCGTAATCGGCGGCGGATTTTTCCGCCCAGCCGCGCCAGGTGCGATAGGCCTCCATGATATTCTGCTGCGGGTCCGGGATGACAAAGTCGATGATCGAAGTGGTGCCCCCGGCCATGGCCGCCGCGGTGCCGGTGTAAAAGTCCTCGGACGCGACCGTGCCCATGAAGGGCAGTTGCATGTGGGTATGCGGATCAATCCCGCCCGGCATCACATACTGGCCGCCCGCATCGACGATCTCCGCCCCGGCTGGCGCCTCCAGGTCCGGCCCGATGGCGGCAATCTTGCCATCCTCGCACAACACATCGGCGCGAACCGTCTGGTCCGCCGTGATCACCGTGCCGCCGCGTATGAGTATAGTCATGGGGTCTGTCCTCGCTAACAAGATGGTTCCGCATTTCTAGCGCAACCATCTTGCCTGGAAAAGCCGCAATCCTGAACAAAGCCCTGAAGGGCAAGACGCACCGATTCCGTGCAGACCTGATGGAGCCTGTGGTCATTATCAACGCCATGGCTACAGCTCGGCATTGGTAACCAACACATCAAATCTGGATGCGTCCAGCGCCAGGCCCCATTAACTCCATCCATTCTGCACTGGCGGACTTATGTTCTGGACAGGAAGAATGGTGCAGGAAAGCATCCAGTTCTTAAATCCGTTCGATGCATATGGGCAGAGACCCCGCACGCGCCTTCAGGCCCTTTCATGGCGTTGAATGATGTTGAATGAGAATGGCGCGCCCGAGAGGATTCGAACCTCTGGCCTCTGCCTTCGGAGGGCAGCGCTCTATCCAGCTGAGCTACGGGCGCGCAGGTTGGGCCGTGGTCTAGGGTCAGGACCCACTAATTGCATCCATTCTGCGCTGGCGGATTTTTGTTCTGAACAGGAGGGATGGTGCAGGACATGTGGTGCATGTTCAAACCATGCCGACGCATTCAGGACACAAATCCGCCGCGCCCATGCGGGTTTGACAGGACAGCCCAATCTGCGGCGCAAACGCTCCTCGAATAGGGATAAACCTGTCCTTCGTCGCGTTTGCTGGCATCTTGCCCTTTCCTGTCAAACAGAATTGCATGGAATTAGTGGGTCCTGACCCTAGCGCGCCCGCCGCATGATCTCAAGCGCTTTTGACTGCACAATCAGAAGCGGCCGCGCCCCGGGCCTGCCCGGGAGCCTTTACTGGGCGCTCATGCCGCCGTCGATCTTCAGCTCGATCCCGGTGACGAACTTGGACTCATCCGAGGCCAGGTAAACGGCGGCATAGGCCACGTCTTCGGGCTCGCCAATGCGGCCCATGGGCACGCCGCGGGCCAGCAGGCCATACATCTGCTCATTGTCCTCAACGCCGACCACCTGCGCAAAGCCGTCCAGAATCGGTGTCTTGATAAACACCGGATGGATGGAGTTGGAGCGGATTTCATAGCCCTTGGCGGCGCAGTGCAGGGCCACGGATTTCGACAGCAGCCACACTGCCGCCTTGGCGGCGTTATAGGCGCTCATATTGCCAGCGGCATAAAGCCCGGCAATGGAGGAGATATTGATGATCGAGCCAGGGGCGTGATGTTTCATCACCTCGAGGGCGTATTTGCAGCCCAGAAACACCGAATCGGCATCCACCGCCATGACCCGTTTCCACTGTTCGAAACTTTCGTCTTCGACCGAGCCCAGCGAGCCGATCCCGGCATTGTTGACCAGCACGTTAAAGCCGCCCAGCGCCTCGTCTGCCCTGGCAATCACGGTTTTCCAGCTTTGCTCGTCGGCAACATCATGTTCAAAGGCGCAGGCCGCACCCTGATATTCGCCATTGATCTGTTCCGCCACGGCCTGCGCGCCGGCAAGATTGAGATCGCTCAAGGCCACCCGTGCCCCCTCGGCGGCAAACAGTTTCGCCATTGCTGCCCCCAGTCCCGATGCGCCGCCGGTAATCAGCGCCCGCTTGCCTTCCAGCCGTCCTGCCATGATGTGTCCTCCCACCCGTTATTGCACAACCGGCCAGCGCGGCAGAGCACTCTCCGGCAGGCTCATCTGTGCGGCAGTTTGCGCCGCTTGGCAATGCGCGGGGGGCTCCGGCGTCAGTTTTGCGTCTGCAAGCGCTTCACCAGGGCCATGGTCAGGCGTTTGGGCGAAAACCGCCCCGAGGCCGCCATCAGCTTGTTGGCCAGCCCCGGCACCACCTCGCGCCGGTTGGCAGCAAAAGCACGGTAGCCGGCACGGGCCACCTGTGCGGGGGTCATCATTGGCGACAGTTTGAGCAGGAGCGAGCCGCGCATGGCCGCCGCATCCTGAAAGCCCGAGCGCACCGGGCCGGGGCACAAGGCGCTGGCGTGCACGCCGGTGCCCGCAAGCTCCGCATGCAGCGCCTCGGTAAAGCTCAGCACATAGGCCTTGGAGGCGTAATACACTGCCATATTGGGCCCCGGCATGTAGGCGGCGGTGGAGGCGACGTTCAGAATGCCGCCGCGGCGGCGCGCCACCATGCCCGGCAAAAGCGCGCAGGTGAGCGCCGTCAGCGTGCGCACGTTGAGGTCCACCATGGCAGTGAGCTTGGCGCAATTGGCCGCGGCCACCGGGTCCATGTCGCCAAATCCGGCATTGTTGACCAGCACATCGGCTGTCAGTTGCAGATCCTCCAGCGCCTGCAACAGGGCCGCCGGGCCTTCGGGCACGGCCAGATCGACCGTGATGATGTGGGTTTTTGCGCCTTCGGCGGCCAGTTGCGCCGCTACCGCGCTGAGTTTTTCCGTATTGCGCGCCGCCAGGGCAATATCATGGCCGTGGCGGGCAAATTCAAACGCCAGGGCTTCGCCAATGCCGCCCGATGCGCCGGTGATCAGGGCCAGGGGCGCGCTCACGGCACCAGCGTGTCCATGAAGGCGGCCAGTTCCACATCCTTGCCGGTGACGCCTTCGGCATCATGGGTGGCCAGGGTCACCTCGACGCGGTTATAGACGTTGAACCATTCCGGGTGATGGTCCATTTCCTCCGCCTTTTTCGCCACTTGCGTCATGAAGGCGAAAGCATTTTCAAAGTCGTCGAACACATAGGTCTTGCAAATGGCATCGCGCTCCGGCACGCCCTGCCAGCCTTCCAGCAGCGCGATGGCTGCTGCCGCTCCGATCCGTCCGCTCATGGTCCAGAACCTCCGTCTTGTGCCCGCATTAAAACAGCATGGCTGGCATTTTACCAGCCGGGAAAATCACCGGCGGCGGAAAATCCCCACGCGTGTCAGCGAATCCTTAACCCCGCTCCCTTATGGTTCCGGTTCACGCGAAGGAGGGGCCCATGACCCATTTTCTGGTATCCGAAGACAATCCGGCCGGGCACAAGCTCGAAGACATACTGGGCCAGATTCGCACCGACATCCTGCGCCGCTGCCTGAAAATCACCGGCGATCACCGGCCCGAGGCGATGAAGGTGCTGGCCAACAATGTCACCATACTGGAGCACCTGACCGAGGCCATCAACCTGGCCATGGATTCGACGCGCATTCTCGACCGCGCCTTTGGCCCGTCACAGTCGGAAAAGGGCGGCCCGCCGCGCATCGGCACGGCCTGA
>JALWUB010000277.1 GCA_026993275.1 Robiginitomaculum sp.
CCGTTTTCAGCGCCGCCAGCCCCTCCGCGACGCTGATCACCGGTTCATAGCCGAGTTCGCGCCGGGCCTTTTCGATATTGATGGTGCCCTCGCGGCGCATCATGCCGGCGGAAATGCGGATCAGCGGCGGCTCGCCCGGCAGGGACAGGGTGCGCCAGGTGCTTTCCAGAACAAAGGCCAGTGCCCCGGCGAGCCAGCCCGGCACCGCCTTGTCCGGCGGGGTGACGCCTTGGGTTTGCACCAGGGCGGTGAAAAAATTGCGCAAACTGCGGGTGCCGTCATCGGTGATGAAATAGGCCTCGCCGCCTTTGCCCTTTTCAAGCGCGAGCGCGATGCCGTGCACCAGATTGTCAATATGGGTGGTGCTGGTCAGCGCCCGGCCACCATCGACCCACATGAAACGCCCGGTCTCGATCATCTGCAGCACGATGGGCAAAATGGTCTTGTCGCCCGGCCCCCAGACCATGCGCGGACGCACCGATATGGTGCGAAAGCCAGGCGCGTTGGCAGCCAGCACCGCCTTTTCCGCATGCGCCTTGGTGCGCGAATAGGGATAGGGCGCGCGCAGCGCCAGTGGTTCGGTCTCGTCGATATTGCGCATGTCCTGGCCATGAAACACCGAAGCCTCGGTGCCGATATGGATGAAGTGTTTCACCCCCGCCGCCTTGGCGGCCTCCAGCAATTGCCGCGTGCCGTCCACGTTGAGGCGCCAGAAATCCGCCCATTTGCCCCAGGGCTCCACCTTGGCGGCGGCATGGATGACGGCGTCCACGCCTTCAAGCTGTTCCGGCCGGACTTCGCCCAGGGCACAGCGCACCGGCACCGCCCCGTTTGCCGCGGCAGCCGCATCGGACCGTGCCGAGCGCGACATGGCCAGCACCGCATGATCGCGGGCAAAATGGCGCGCCGCGGCGCCGCCGACAAAACCCGAGGCCCCGGTGATGAACAGGCGCATGGCGGCTCTCCTAGTAATGAATCACCAGGCAGTCCACCTGACTGGCCTTGAGGCGCGCACACCGCGCCCGCGCCTTGTCCTTTTGCGCAAACGCACCGGCATTCAAACGCCAGACCTGGCGCTTGTCCTTGAGGGTCTTGCGGTAGATGACTGGCCCGGCGGCGGCCAGATCCGCCGGCAGCTTGCGTTGCAGGCGCGTCCAGGCGGCTTGCGCCATGCGCCGGTCGGGAAAGGAGCCAACCTGCACCGCATAGACACCGGCAGGGGGCGTCTCTGCGTTCTGGTCAGGCGCGGGTGCTGGGGCGTTGCTGGCAGGAGGAGGGGCTGGCTGGGCCGGTGCGGCAGGCGGTGCTGGCGGGGCGGGCGGTGCTGGCGCAGCGGGAGGCGGCGGAGCGGCGGCAGGGGCGGCCGTGGATGAGGCGCCCTGCAATTCACCATGCACCCGCTCATAGGCGGCCTTGGCCGGGGTGAACCCGGCGGCCATGGCGCGCTGGAACCACGACGCCGCGGCCTCGCGGTCTGCGGGCACGCCATCGCCATTATAGAGCATGGAGCCGACAAAATACATCGCCTGGCCATTGCCCCCGGCGGCGGCCTGGCGGTACCAGCGATACGCCGTCTCATAGCTTTGCGGCACGCCCAGGCCCTTGTCGTAAAGATTGCCGAGGCTGAGCTGGGCCTTGGCAAGGCCCTGTTTGGCGGCCTTGCCATACCATTGCGCCGCTTGGGTGTAATCCTGCGGCAGGCCCTGGCCGCGCTCGTACAAAAGCCCGACCAGATACTGATCCCGCGCATTGCCCTCGCGCGCCTTGAGCATCAGCCCGGCGACCATGGATTGACTGGGCGGGCGCAGGCTCTGGGCTGCGGCCGGCGCCGCCAGGACCAGCCCCATGACCAGCGCCGCCAGAATGGCCACACAGGACAATGCGCCGGGTTTTGCATGATGCCTCATTCCCGCTCCTATCCGCATTGCCCGCGGTGGCGCAGCTTGTGATCGGCGAGGACACAGGCGAGCATGGCTTCGGCGATGGGTGCGGCGCGCACGCCGACGCAGGGATCATGGCGGCCCCTGGTCTGGACCGTGATCTCCTCGCCCTTGCGGTTGATGCTCTGGCGCGGCGTCAGGATGGACGAGGTGGGCTTGAAGGCGATGCGCACGACCAGGTCCTGTCCGGTGGAAATGCCGCCCAGCACGCCGCCATTATTGTTGCCTGAAAACACCGGGCCGTTTTCGCCCATGCGCATTTCATCGGCATTGGCCTCGCCCGAAAGCCGCACCGCGCCAAAGCCTGCGCCGATCTCGACGCCCTTGGCGGCCGGGATGGACATCATCGCCGCGGCCAGGTCTGCATCGAGCTTGCCATAGACCGGCGCGCCCCAGCCTGCGGGCACGCCATGGGCAATCACCTCGACAAGCGCGCCTACGGACGAGCCGGCCTTGCGGGTCCGGTCCAGCAGGGCCTCCCAGGCGGGCACGGTGCTCCGGCTTGGGCAAAACAGTGCATTGTTGCGCGTTTCGGCCCAGTCCCAGTCCGCGCGGCTGACCGGCACATCGCCGATCTGCACCAGCGCCCCGGCAATGCGGATGCCTTCGCCCAGCACCTGGCGCGCCACCGCCCCTGCGGCAACGCGCACCGCAGTTTCGCGCGCCGAGGCGCGGCCGCCGCCGCGCGGGTCGCGAAAGCCGTATTTGGCATCATAGGCATAGTCTGCATGGCCGGGCCGGTAGGCCTCGGCGATGGCGTCATAGTCTTTGGAGCGGGCATCGGTGTTCTCGATCAGCAGGCTGATCGGTGTGCCGGTGGTGCGGTTGTTGTAGACGCCGGAGAGGATTTTCACCCGGTCGGCCTCGCGCCGCTGGGTCACATGGCGCGAGGTGCCGGGTCGGCGCGCATCCAGATAGGGCTGGATGATCTCTTCGGTCAGCAGATAGCCCGGCGGGCAGCCATCGACGACACAGCCAATGGCCGGGCCATGGCTTTCGCCCCAGGAGGTGAAACGGAACAGATGGCCGAAGGTGTTGTGGCTCATGGGCGCACCATACCCGAATGGGCGCAGGCCTCAAGCCACGGGGCGCAAGGGATTGGCCCAGAGGCGGGTGAAGCGGCCGAGGGCATCGCCCAGGCTTTCGCCGCGCCGCGCCTTCAGGGTGATGAACAGGTGCCCCGCCGGCCGCGTGCCGCATGCAGGCAGGCCCTGGCCAGCAAGGCGCAGGACACGGCCATGGTGCGACAAGGGCGGAATGCGCACCTTGAGCAGGCCGCGCGGCGTGCGCACCAAAGCCGTGCCGCCATTGCGCAAGCGATTCAGCGCCAGCCAGTGCTGCACATGCAGATCGCGGCCCTTGAGCACGTTCCGCTCGTGCGCCAGCAGGGTAATGCGCACCCGCACATCGCCCGGCTCTCCGCCATGGCGCCCGGGCGCGCCTGCGCCGCGCAGGCGGATGACCGTGCCGGGCGCGCATCCGGCCGGGCAATGCACATCAAGCGCGCGGCCGTCCGGCAGGCTGACCCGGCGCACCGCACCGTGCACCATGTCCTTCAGGCTGAGAGAGAGGACCGCCGCCATGTCCGCGCCCCGTTCCCTTTCCGGCGATGCAGGGGCCTTGCGGGCCGCTTTCCAGAAACGCGAGACCAGGGCGCGGCGCCGTTCCGCGCGCACTGTGGCGGGGTCATTGGCAATGGTCCGAAAGGCCGTGTGCAAAGCCTGGAAGGCCTGTGCGTTGCCGCCCGGCGCATCCGGGTGGCAGCGTTTGGCCAGGCGGCGGAAGGCGGCGCGCGCCTCGTCAAGGCTGGCCCCACGGGACAGGCCCAGCCGGGCGCGGGCCAGATGCAGCGAATCACTCATGCGCAAAAAGCTAGCGAAACCGGGTAATCGAGGCGTAAACAGAAGCAGCAGAGGAGAGCCCATGACCGACAAGCCGCTGATCCCGCCAAGCCCGAGCGAAGCCGACTATCACGACACCGCCCGGGACGAGCCCGGGGAGCTGTTTTCACGCCAGGACCCGATTGCGCTTTTTGCCGACTGGATGGCCATGGCGGTGAAAAAAGAGCCCAATGACGCCAATGCCCTGTGCCTGGCCACCGTGGATGCCGATGGCATGCCCGATGCGCGCATGGTGCTGCTCAAGGATTTCGATGAACGCGGCTTTGTCTTCTACACCAACACATTAAGCGCCAAGGGCCGGGAGCTGGCCGCCAACCCGAAGGCCGCCATGGTGTTTCACTGGAAGAGCATCCGCCGCCAGGTGCGCCTGCGCGGCGGCGTCAGCCCGGTGAGCGAAGCGGAGGCCGACGCCTATTTTGCCAGCCGCGCCCGCGATTCGCGCATTGGCGCCTGGGCATCGAAACAGTCCCAGCCGCTGGAAAGCCGCTTTGCGCTGGAAAAGCGCGTTGCCGCAAAAGCCGCCAAATTCGGCCTTGGGCCAGTGCCGCGCCCGCCTTTCTGGTCTGGCTACCGGCTGATCCCGGTGCAGATGGAGTTCTGGCGCGACCGGCCATTTCGCCTGCATGACCGCCTGCAGTTTTTCCGCGCCAATCCGGAGGCACCCTGGCAAAGCCGGAGGCTGTATCCGTAAACAGCAGAGCGGGCAGGGGGCTTTACAAGTCCGTCTGAAGGGCGCATAGGCGCGCCACTTCTGCCCATGCAGCCCCCAAAATTCTGTCAGGACCGGTCATGCCACGCGTGAGGAAAAACCCGTTTCGCAATCTCAAGGGTGATATTTTCGGCGGCCTGACCGCCGCCGTGATCGCCCTGCCGCTGGCGCTGGCCTTTGGCGTCGCCTCCGGCCTTGGCCCGGCCGCCGGGCTTTACGGCGCCATCGCCACCGGCTTTTTTGCCGCGCTTTTTGGCGGCACCCCGGCGCAGGTGTCCGGCCCCACCGGGCCGATGACCGTGGTCATGGGCGCCATTGTCGCCAGCCATGCCGGCACATTGCCCGAGGCCTTCACCATCGTCATGATGGGCGGTGCCCTGCAGATTGCCTTTGGCCTGGCGCGGGTTGGCCGCTATGTGCGCTATACGCCCTATTCGGTGGTGTCGGGCTTCATGACCGGCATTGGCCTGATCATCATCATCATGCAGATGCTGCCCTTTCTGGGCCTGGACGCGGTCAAGGGCGGCCCGGTGGGCACGGTGCGGGCGCTGTT
>JALWUB010000278.1 GCA_026993275.1 Robiginitomaculum sp.
TGATCGCCTCGCTGAGCCTGTTTCCCCTGCTGGGCAAGGAGTTCATGCCCCAGTTGCAGGAAGGCTCGATCATGTGGCGGGTGACGTCCATCCCTTCCACGTCGCTGGACCAGTCGATCAAGATTTCCAAGGACATTGAAAATGCCCTGACCGCCTTTCCCGAGGTCGAGACCACGGTGGCGATGATCGGCCGGGCTGAAAAGGGCGAAACCGCCGATGTCAACTACATGGAGATTTACACCGCCCTGAAACCGCAAAAGGAATGGCCGCAAAAACGCTCCTTCGAGGACCTGGCATCGGAAATGCGCGAAAAACTCGAAGTGGTTGCGCCCACGGCGGTGATTGCCTTCACCCAGCCGATTCAGATGCGTGTCGAGGAGTTGATTTCCGGCGTGCGCGCCACCCTGGCCGCCAAGCTCTATGGCCAGGACCTGAAAGAACTGGACCGCCTCAGCGAGGCGATCAAGAACGCCATTGCCGAAGTGCCGGGGGCGGCGGACCTGTCGCTGGAAGCCAATATCGGCAAGCCGCAAGTGCGTATCAGTGTCGATCGCGAAGCGCTGGCGCGTTATGGCATGAATGCCGATGACGTGCTGGAACTGGTGCGCACCGGCATTGGCAACGAGCCGGTCAGCACGCTGATTGACGGCGTCAAGCGCTTCGACATCACCGCGCGCCTCAATGACGCCTCCAGGGCTTCGGTCCAGGCCATCGAAAACATCCCGCTGCGCAGCGGCACAGGCGCGATCGTGCCGCTCAAACGGGTGGCCAAGATCACCACGGCCGAAGGTTATTCCTTCATCCGGCGCGAGCAATTGCAGCGGTATGCGGTGATCCAGATGGACGTGCGCGGCCGCGACGTGGACGGCTTCGTGCAGGACGCCAATGCCGCCATTGCGCAAAAGGTCGACATGCCGCCCGGCTACTGGATTGAATGGGGCGGTGCGTTCGAGAACCAGCAACGGGCTATGAAGAAACTGGCTGTCATCGTGCCGGTGACGATTTTCTTCATCTTCGTGCTGCTGTACACGGCATTCAATTCCATGCGCTTTGCCGCACTGATCATCGCCAATGTGCCCTTTGCCACCATTGGCGGGCTGGTGGCGCTGTTTGTCAGCGGTCAGTATCTGTCGGTGCCCTCGGCAATTGGCTTCATTGCGGTCTTTGGCGTCGCCATGCTCAATGGCATCGTGCTGGTCAGCTTTATCAACGAGTTGCGCGAGAAGGGCCTGGACATTGGCGAGGCGGTGCGCAAAGGCGCCGAAATGCGCCTGCGCCCGGTGATGATGACCGCCAGTGTCGCCATTCTGGGGCTCATCCCCATGCTGCTGTCCAGCGGTGTCGGTGCCGAAACCCAGCGCCCGCTGGCTGCCGTGGTGGTCGGCGGGCTGATCACCTCCACCTTGCTGACCCTGCTCTTGCTGCCGGTCATTTACGAGTGGATGGAAACCCGCATTGCACACAAGCTGAAAGCCAGAAGGGAGGCGCAGTCATGAAGGAGATCAAGGCCTATATACACAGAAACAGGGCACCGGACGTGGTCCGGGCCCTGCGCAAGGCCAATCTGGGGCATTTTACCCTGGTCGATGTCAAGCAGGTTCTGCAAACCCTTGACCCGGCGGATCAGGAGTATTCGGCCGAATTTGGCGCCCGCGTCCTGACTGAGGTCAAGGTGGAACTGGTGTGCGCACCAGAGCATCTTGATGAAGCCGTGGCCCTGATCCGCGCCAATGCCAAGACCGGGCAGCCGGATTCAGGCTGCATCTATATCAGCGACATCTCCGCATGCCACCAGATCTGAGGCCATGAGGGCCGGGGTGCCGGACAGGAGCAAACGGGCTCCCGGGCACAGATATTTGGTGTCCAGATATTCCGCAATCCCTGGCGGCCGCCTTCGCGGCCAAGACCGGATTGCCTGATGCCGCCAAAGGGGGCGGTTCGGTGGGAATCATCCCGGTATTGAGCCCAACCATGCCCGCCTCTATGGCTTCGGCAATGCGAAAGGCGCGGTTGATATTGCGGGTAAAAAGACAGGAGGCGAGGCCAAAGGGCGTGTCATTGGCCATGGCGATAACGTCGTCATCGCACCAGCGCCCGCCGATGAAGGCTCTCTATTTCATAAGAGTGCGTGCGGTCACGGGCTTATATCTCCAGCGCCTTTTCAAGCATGTCCAGGCCCTCGTCCAGGGTTTCATCGCTGATGGTGAGCGGATAGAGCAGGCGGATGGTTTCGCCCGACACACCGCAACTGAGCAGGATCAGGCCCTCGGCCAGCGCCTTGGCGGTGACCTTTTTGGCCGCCGCGCCATCGGGCGTGCTGCTGCCGCGCTCGCTGACCAGATCAAAGGCCACCATCGAGCCCGGCCCGCGCATGGCGTCCATGGGGCGCAGCGCCGGATTGGCGGCAAAGCCCGCAAGGCGTTCCTTCACCCGTTTGCCCAGCGCAACCGAGCGCGCCAGCAGGTTTTCCTCCTCGATCACCTCCAGCACTGCCAGCGCCGCCGCGCAGGCGACGGGCGAGCCCGCATAGGTGCCCCCCAGCCCGCCGGGATTGACGCTGTCCATCACTTCGGCCCGGCCAATGACCGCAGAGAGCGGAAAGCCGCCCGCGAGGGATTTGGCCGCTGTCATCAGGTCCGGCTTGACGCCGGTCTGCTCCATGGCAAAGAGCGTGCCGGTGCGGCCAAAGCCGGTCTGCACCTCGTCGGCAATGAGCAGGATGCCATGGGCATCGCAGGTCTTGCGCAGAGCCTGCATCAGCTCTGGCGGCACCGCATGAAAGCCGCCCTCGCCCTGCACCGGCTCGATGATGATAGCTGCCACCTGCTCCGGGGCCAGATCGGCACGAAACAGATGGTTCAGGGCATTGAGGCTGGCCTCAACGTCCACGCCATAGCGCTCTATGGGGAAGGGCAGATGATAGACCCCGCCCGGCATGGGGCCAAAGGCGCCCTTGTAGGGCACCACCTTGCCGGTCAGGGCCATGGTCATCATGGTGCGCCCGTGAAAGCCGCCGCTAAAGGCGATGACGCCGGAGCGCCCGGTGGCGGCGCGGGCGATCTTGATGGCGTTCTCCACCGCTTCCGCGCCAGTGGAGAGCAGGATGCTTTTGGCCGCGCCGGCGATGGGGGCCAGGGCATTGAGGCGCTCGCACAGGGCCACATAGGGCTCATAGGCGGCGACCTGAAAGGCGCTGTGGGTCAGCCGCAGCATCTGCGCCTGCGCGGCGGCAATGATCTTGGGGTGGCAATGGCCGGTGTTGAGCACGGCAATGCCGCCGGCAAAATCGATATAGCGGCGGCCTTCAACGTCCCAGAGTTCGGCATTGTGCGCATGGTCCACAAAGATGGGTGCTGCCGTGGCCAGGCCTTTGGGCACGGCCAATTGCCGCCGTTCGACGAGAGACTCATTGGTTTTCATGGACATTCACTCACTGTGTCTGGTTGTTTTTCCCGGCGCTGATCCGGTCGAGATGCCAGGCCGGAAACAGCATCAGGATGCCCGACAGGGCGAGGCCGATGAGGGCCAGATTGATCAGCCCGCCAAAGCCCAGCCCCGCGTCCAGAACCTGCCCGGCGGCGAGCGGGCCAGAGGCCAGGCCCAGCTTGGAGACAAAGCCGCCCAGGGTCGATGTGCGCCCCGAAGGGTCAAACTCGGCGGTCATGCCAAAGAGATAGGCAATGGCCAGGCCCCAGGTGATGCCGGTGCCGCAATTGGCCACCAGATAGGCCCAGGGCGCAGCGCTGAGGTGAAACAGCGCGGTCCCGGCCAGGGTCAGGGCCATGCTGATGGCCAGCGGCCAGAAACGGCCAAAACGCAACCCGATGACCATCACCACCAGCGGCCCAAACAGCGCAATCCAGGTGGCCAGGCCCAGCGCCATGCTGACATAATTGGTGCCCAGCCCGTAATGCCGTCCAAGCCGGATGATGAAGGCCAGAAGCCCCATATTGGCCATTTGAAAGAGAAAGATGGCGCCCAGTGTCTGCATCAGCGGACGGGTTTCAATCTTGTGGTTTCTGGCCAGGGGCCGGTGCACCCGCTCTGGCGGATAGGCATCCAGAAAAGGCACCATGAGCAGGGTCGCCAGGCTGAAAGCCGCGAGCGCCAAAAACAGCGCCTTGGTGCCAAAAACCGGCACCAGCCGGGGCAGGAACATCACCCCCAGCCCGCCCAGACCGAATTGCACGAACAGGAGCATGCCAAAGGTGCGGTCGGGGATTTTGGTGCGGGCAATGACGGCAAAGGCGGTGCCCACCAAAAAGCCGCCCACCAGCCCGTGCCCGAAGCGCAAGGGCAGCAGCACCGCTGCCGAGCGGACAAAAATGGATGCCAGATCGAGGCTGATCAGGCCAAGAAGCGCGCCCACGGCCAGAGGCCGCCAGGGCAGGCGCTTGACCACGAAAAAGGCGGCCAGCGCCCCCAGCGCCGCGCCATAGATATTGGCCGAGCCGATATTGCCCGCGGCGCCTTCGCTGATGCCCATGCCGGTGACCAGGCCATCGACGATGGCCGACATGATGTTCACATAAAAGAGGCCCGCCGTGGCCAGAAAGGCCAGCAAGACAGCGGCCAGCAGGCCATCGGGCGGGGCCTTGGGCAGTGTGCCGAAAACCTTGCTCATGGTTTCGCTCCGCCGGGGAAGCGCCGGTAATGATCGGCGGCGATGACGGCCCTGGCCCAGGCATATTGGCCATTGTCGCTGACATAATAATAGGTCATGCCGTTGGGCATGAGCACCACCGAAATGCCCCCATAGCCGGACATGAAGGGCACCCAGAGCGGTTTTTTGCGCTTCAGCACCGGCCCGGCATTCCAGGCCCAGAAGCCATTGTTGTAGCGAAAGTCCTTGCCCGGCGCGGGCAGGCCCGGGTCGCTGGGGTCCTGTTGCAGGGCGGCGCTGAGGGCCGCCGCATCAAGCATGTCCACCCCGTCAATCCGGCCATGATCGTGATTGATGAAACGGGCAATTCTGGCCAGATCATCAGGCACAAAGCTCAGGCCCCAGCCGGTATAGGGCTGGGCTACCGCATCACGGGTGCGCCGGGTCTTGTAAGCCACCGGCGACAGGGCCAGCTTTTTCCAGATGGGCTTCACCAGCAAATCGCGGTAAATATCGGCGTCCGGCCCGGTTTGTTGACGCAGAAACGCCTGCATGGCCGTGCCCAGAATGTAATGATCGGTAGTGTGATAGACCCATTGGGTGCCGGGTGGGCTCTTGGGCGGATAGAGGGTGCAGGCGCGTTCGATCTTTTGCTGGTGCGCGGGGACGATGAAGAAGCCATCGCGCACGGCGGCGTCCTCATCCTTTTCATCCTTTTTGGAGCGATAGCGCCCCGTGGCCATGTCCAGCACCTGGCCAAAATGGACACCCTTCCAGCCTGCCTTGGCGCAGGCGGGCACATAGTCCTCGATCAGGGCGCCGGAGGCCTCGGAATAGAGCTTTTGCAGGCGCATCATGCCCAGCCCGGCAAAGATGGATTTGGCCAGCGAATAGGAGGGAATAACCAGATTGCCGCAAAACGGGTAGGAACCATAGCGGGTCATGCAGCCGCCCCGGTAATGCACCCCGTCAATGATGACCCCGAAAACGCTCATGGCCTTGGGCGAAACATCCGATGGGGCCCCAAAGGCGCGCGCATCCAGCCCCGGGTGATCCTTGGCCAGGGCGCTGAGCGGGCGCACCGGCAGCCGCGCCGCCTGCTCGCGCCCATAGGCCGCGCGCACTCTGGCAGCGCTTTTGACCGGCCCCGGCGCATAACTGATCTGCCCGGTGCCCCACATGTCATATTGAAAATAGAGGCAGGTTTCAGACACGATCTGCCAGGCGGCGCGGCTGGTTTGCCCATCCGGCCTGAACAAAAAGCTGAGCACGCCATTATGGGTGCAATTGGCATTGCGCTCTTGCAGGGCAAAGGGAATGGCAGCACGCATGAAATCGCCATCGCCTGCTTCATGCCAGATGCGCCCCGGTTCGACAAATATGTCCCAGGCCTGGTTGTCGGTGCGGATCAGGCCGCGCCGGACGGGCACGATGCGATCGCCAATCTGCACAAAGTCCAGTGAAAAATCCGGCGGCGCCTTCAGGCCCTCGAGCGGATCGTGCATGAAGCCAAAGCTGTCACGCAGCACCTTCATATGCGCTTCTGCGGGCGGCACATGAAAGGACAGCCGCCCGGCGAACCCGCCCTGTGCCGGCGCGGCATTGCGGGCCGGGGCATAGGCGCGCATGGGCACCGGCCGGGCCATGTCCGCATTGCCGGTCAAGAACCCGGCAGGCAGCGCCTGGCGCGGTGCTGGCCCGGCCTTGGCGGGGGCGGCCAGGGCTTCAATAGTGATGTTGTCGGCCCAGCAGGTGTGTTGGCGGCCCTTGCCAAGGCTGCGCAGGCGGATCAGCACGGGCGGCCCGCCGGTCTTGGCCAGGACGAGCACCGCGCGCCCCTGGTGCAGGGTCAGGCCATCATCCTGGCCCGGCGAAACCCACACAATGCGGCGCCAGCTTTTCCCTGAATCAGCAGACGCCTCGGCAATACAAGCCCCCTTTTTACCAAGCTTCTGCGCCGCCATGGCGGCCGATATGCGCACCCGCTCCGGCCCTTCGATCCTGAGGCCAATCAGCGCGCTGGCAGGTCCCGCCAGCCGCAGGGACACATTGCCCGCATAGGTGCTCAGGCTGACCGTGCCCTTGCCCATGGATTGCCAGCCATCGGCCTTGCCGTCCTGAAAATCCTCGCTGAACAGCACTTGCGCCGATGCCGGTGCCGCCAGGCCCAGCGCCCAAAGCACGGCACACACACAAAGACTCAGGCGCATGGCACCCCTCCGTTTTCCAATACGGCGCGCAAGGGCTGCAGGGAAGCTTCATGGCGGCGCCACAAATCACGGGCCGAGCGGTAAATCGGCTGGCGCACCTGGGTGGCGCTGGCCGTGGCCGTGGGCGCGGCATTGCGGTGAAACTCAAGGCATTGCGGCTGCCATTCCAGTCCGCAATGGTCCAGAATGGTGCGGCTGACCGCCTCCTGGTCGTCCACCAGGCGTTCATACGACACATCCAGTATGCGCGGCCCGAAAAGCGCGCGCCAATGGGCCATAAGGCGGTGATAGGCCAGGTAATACCGGCCGATGTCCTCCAGGTCATAGGAGAACGGATAGCCCATGCGGAACAGGGTCTTGAACATGGCATAGCCCGACGCCAGCGGATGGCGGTGCACATGGATGATGCGCGCCCCCGGCAGGGCCTTGGCGATCAAGCCAAGATAGAGATAATTGGCCGGGGTCTTGTCGATCAGAAAGGGCTCCGGCTCGCCATAGCCGCGCAAGGCCGCCCGGACTTGCGCGCCGAGCGCCGTCATATCGGCCGTGGCCGAGCGCGCAATCAGCTCCGCCTTGCTCCGCGCCGGAAAGCCCGCGCGGATGACCGCATAGGCAAAATCACTGACTTCACCGAGACTGGCGACCTCGCTGTGGCTGCTGAGGATGCGGTCCACCAGGGTGGTGCCGCTGCGCGGCAGGCCGAGCACGAAAACAGGCCCCGGCACGTTCTCGCCCGCCGGGGTGCTGTTCCACCAGTCCTGGTCAAATGTCCGGATGATGCTGTCTGCTGTGCGAACATCGTCTTCCACTTTATAGGCCAGCCGGGCCCTGCGCGCGGCCGCGCCTTTGGCAATGGCCGCATAAGAGCCGTCCCAGTCGCCCAGGTCCTCCAGTTCCTTGCCGAGCGCATAGCACAACGGCGTATAGGACTGGTGCTGCACAGGGGTTTTGGACAATTGCTGGCGGATGGCCGCAACATGGTTGCGCTCTGGCGTCTGCTTGCGCAGGCCCGCGCGGTTGTAATACGGATCGCCTTCTTCAGGGACGGCCCGCACAAGCTCGTCCAGCAGCGCTTCGGCCTCGCCGATCTTGCCCACGGCAATGGCGGCACTGGCCAGCAGATAGCGATGGTTGAGCGAGGCCGGGTCCATGTCCCTGACCCGCCGGGCGCAGCGGTATGCCGCTGCATGACGGCCCAGCTGGGTGTACAAGGCACAAAGCTGGTAAAGGCTTGGCAAGTCTGAGCAAGCGTCCTTCTCAATGGCGTTCAGGGCCTTGAGCGTGCCGGCAATATCGCCGGTATAAATGCCGCTTTCTGCCGCCACCAGGCGCACATCGAGGCGCCGCGGCGCCAGCGCCAGGGCCTTCCGGGCATGCGCCGCAGCACCGTAAAAGTCATTTTGCCGCTGCGCCATGCGGGCCCGGTAAACCCAGGGGTCCGGGGCGAAGCTGTCCAGGCGTTCCATGGCCCGGCATGCCTGCTCCGCCTGGGCAAACTGGTGCCGGGCGATGGATGCACTCGCGTTTTGCCCCAGCCGCTCCATATCGGCAGCACCGGCATTTCCTGAACCTGGCGGCATGGCGGCGTCCATCTGTGCTTGAGCACGCATCTTACACCACCATGGCCGCCGTTCAGAAGTTAAAGTTGAAGGCCAGCCCATAGGTGCGCGGCAGGGTGATGAAGCTGCGCGAATTGCTGCCAAAGAAATCGGCAGCGGGATTGGGGCCAAAGGCAGACGGGGTAAAGGCACCCGTCGTGCCCAGGGTATTGCCAACATTCTTGATGAAAAACGAACTGCTCCAGTGCTCTGCAGCCAGCGTGAAGGTCAGGTCGATAACGGCAAAATTGCCAAACTTCGTCGCCTGCAGCACACCCTGATCGAGCACGTTTTGGGTCGCGGACTGCCAGGCCCCGTCAATGCGGCTGACAAGGTTCAGGGCATCATTGACCGCGAAGGTGTAGTCCGCCGCCACATTGACCGAGTGCTTGGCAACCCCCGGCAGAGGCGCGCCCTTGGAGGCAATCAGCGTGCCCGTGGTCTGGCCAAAGGCTGGCGGGGCGATGAAGTCCCGGGTCAGATTGGCATCCACATAGGTATAGCCCAGCGAATAGTTGAACCGGTCATCAGAGCTGCTGCCGCTGATCTGCGCCTCAAAGCCTGCCGAGCGGGCCTTGTCGGCATTGGCCACGGCAAAGAAGAACCCGTTTGGCGTCGAGGTGTTGAACTGCGGGTTGTTCCAGTCGATATAAAAGGCGTTCAGGTCATAGCGCAGGCCTCCCGTCGTGCCCTTGAGGCCAAGCTCGTAATTCAGCGCCGTGTCAGAGCGGAAGATCAGCCAGGCCGGGTTGTTGGCAAACTGGCCGACCGTGGGCACGCCATTGCTGCCACCCCGGCGATAGCCCTTGGAGAGGGTGGCATAAAGAAGGTCATCGTCACCAAATTCGTAGGCGGCATTAAAGCGGTAAAGCAGCTTGTTGTCCTTGGCGGTGAAAGTAGTATCCGCCGAGCCATTGAAAAACGTGTAGAGACCAGCCCGCACAAAGGTGTTGGTGCGCGAGCGGTTGTCAAAATAACGCAAGCCGCCAGTGACCTTGAAGCGCGCGTTCAGATGCGCCGTGACCTCGCCAAAAAGCGCCCATTCGCGGTATTTTTCCGTGCGGTCAAAGGTGAACACATTGTCGGTAAAGACAAAATCGGCCGGGGCAAAAAAGGCATCGGCCCAGGCCTGAAAGCCGACCAGATCGCTCACTTGCGTGGCCCCGCGCGTCTGGTCCTGATAAAAGGCACCAAACACATAATCAACGGGGCCGCCCTCGGCAGAGACCAGCCGCAATTCCTGGACAAAGGCCTTGTCCTCGAAAGTGCGCTTGGCGGTATAGAGCGGCCGCGGAAAGACGAAATACGTGGAATAGTAGAACTGCGCCAGGTTGTTGGCGAAAAAGCCGGTGTTGTCGGTCTCGCTGCTGCCGTCATTCTTGTAGTACGAGGTTGCCGAGGTCAGGGTGGCAAAACCCATGTCCACATTGCTTTCCAGCGTTCCCATGTTCAGATTGCGGCTTGCCGGCTCTTTGATGACCGCGCCATTTTCATAACGGCCATAGGGCACACCGAGCCCGTCGGCGCCCTGACTGGGCTGGCGGCGGCCGCCGCTGTCGTCATTCTGGTAGAAATAGCTGGCGACGAAATCAATATTGGCATTGGGCGCCCAGCGGGCAGCCACGCGCGCATAGAGGCTCTGATAGTCGTCGGCATCCTTCTGGGAGGTGTATTGCGCGGAATCATAGCCGCGGGCAAACAGGCCGTTGGGCTGCACCGGCACGCCATTGCTGTCCAGCACATAGAGATTCCTGTAATCGGTAATGCCTGGATAATCCTGCCACAGCACATTGACGCGAAGGGCGAAGGTGTCACTGGCCGAGAGATTCACAATGCCGCCGGTGGAATAGCCCAGGCTGCTGGAGCCCTTGACCGTGGAGCCGGTGCCCATGAGTGTGCCCGATACATCGTCAAACTGCGGCTTGCGGGCAAAATACTTGACCGTGCCGCCAAGCGCGCCAGAGCCGTAAAGCGTGGCCTGCGGACCGCGCTCGACCTCGACCCGGTCGAGATCGATCAGCGCCAGATTGGCAAACACCGGGGTTTCGTTGATATAGGTGGAGACGGTCGGCACCGAGCCCAGCAGAAAGTCGCCAAAGGCGGCGCTGTCCACATTCAGGCCGCGAATGTGGATGGAATTGAACTGGATGCTGCGCGGGTCCTGGTTGATCTGGTCAACACCGGGAATGCTGCGCAGCAACTCGGCCGAGTCCAAGGTGATGGAATCGGCGATGGCCTGGCCCGAAACAACGGTGACATTATAGGGCACATCGAGGATGTTTTCCGCCCGGCGCTGGGTGGTGACAATGATCGTGTCCTTGTCAGCCGCTTCATCGGCCTGCTGCGCCAGAACCACGCCCGGCGTCAACGCCGTGCAGCCCAGAAGCAGGCAGGCCAGAGCATGGCCAGCCTTGAGTTTGTGCGGTGTGTGGCGGTGTTGCATCGTTTCTGTCCCCGTCTGTGCTGTTTGCGTCATCATGATTTTTCCCCTTTGTTGTCTGGCCCGTTTTGCGCCGGCTTTGCCAAAGGCCCCAGATCTGCGAGCGATGGAAACGGCGCCTGCCGGTAGGCCGGAAACGCGATCGCCGCATCGCGAAAGCTTTTCAGTGGCTGCCCCAGATTTTGCCAGCCGCGTTCACGCACCCGGCGCACAGTGTCAAAGTCGATCTCCACCGGCAGGATCTCGCGGGCCGTGCCGGCCTGGTGGATGACCTCGCCGCCGGGTCCGGCAATGATCGAGCGCCCAAACGCCAGACGGCCGGCAGAATTGATGTCGAGAAAATAACACTGGTTGATGGCGGCGCTGGCGCGGGCAATGGCGACCTCGGCATCGCGGTCAATGGTGTTGGTCAGGCTCGGGTGCAAGATCACTTCGGCGCCCATGCACACCAGCGAGCGGGTGGTTTCGGGAAACCACATGTCATAGCAGATGGAAACACCAAAGCGCCCGGCGCCGGGCACATCAAAAACCGTGAACTCCTTGCCGCTGGCCACGCCTTCCTCATAGGGCAGGAAGGGAAACATCTTGCGGCAGCGCGCGACCACCTCGCCCGCCGGATTGATGACCGGCGCGGTGTTGTAGATGCGATCGCCCTTTTTTTCGTACAAGGAGCCAGGCACCAGCCACAGGCCGGTTTCCCTGGCCAGGGCGCAAAACGTCTGCTCTGCCGTGCCCGGCATGGTCTGGGCATGGCGCAGGCTGGTGCCAAAGGCGGCAAGCTCGGCCACCAGCACCATGTCCACCCAGGCAAAGCGCTTGCGCACCTGCCGGACCTCGTCGCAGATCAGCGCGACATTGTCTTTCGGCTCCAACTCGAGTTGCAAACCGGCAATGGCAAATTTGCTCACGTCATCCCCTGGTCAAGACGCCTGCGCCCGCATGCAGGGCACGCCGTCATCCAGTCTCATCCTCGGTGAAAGACAGGGGGTGCAATAGGTCCAGATCGGAAGTATCTGTGAGTCCAGTCGAGAGACCCTTCAGGCCCCTGCCTTGCGTTGCTTCCTGGACTGGCGCACCAGAATGGCCCAGTCCACAAGGTGGCCGTCTTCATGGTACCACTCTATGCGCTCGCCGCTCAGGACGACCCGGAAGCGCGCCGCTTCGCCATAGGACCATTCGGACCATTGCCGGCACCAGAAATCATTTTCGATCCACCATCTGCCGGTGTCGCGGTCTTCATTGGCAAAACCGGCGCGCCCATGCATGGTGCCATCGCGCTCCAGGGTGATGGTGCACGGGTCGCCATAGACCGTCTTGCAGAGCAAGGTGGCGCCAGCGCAGGCCTTTTTGATGGCAGAGCCTTTCAGTGCCCGCCCGGGATCAAACCTGGTGTCTGACGGTGTCCGGTCCATGGTTTCGCGAAATGCCTTGGCAAAGGCGGCGACCCCGTCGCGTATCTTGTTTTCGGCAATGCCGGTAATGCCCAGGCGAAAGATATTCTGGGGGGCGCTGCCGGCATAATAGTCCTCCACCGGCTCGATCAGCACACCGCGGCTTTCGGCGCGCTTACTCAATTGCCGTGCGTCCAGGGTTTCGGGGCCGGTGATCCATGCGGAGGTTCCGAGCCGGGTGGGCAGAATGGATATTTTCGTGGGCAGGTAATAGTTCAGGGCCTCGCGCAAGGCGGTCATGCGGCGGGCAAAGGCGGCCTCGACGCGGCCAAGGACCGTGGCATAGAGGCCCAGGGCCAGCATGTGGGCAAATGTGCGCTGGATGCTGAGCGCAGGATGCCGCGCCGTGATGCGGCGCAGGGTGCGCGCGGCGCGCAAGACCGGGGCCGGGCTGACCAGCACCCCCAGCCGGATGGCCGGGGCCAGCGGCTGGATCAGCGTTGCCGTGTAGATGACGTTTTCCCCGCCGGGCGTGCCGCGCAGGGCCGGCAGCCTGCCGGTAGCAAGGCCTGCCTCCCACTGGCAGTCATCCTCCACCACAATGATATCCTTGCGGGCCGCCATCTCAAGAAGGATGGCCCGGCGCTCTTCGGACAATGCCGCCCCTGTCGGCCGCTGCCGCCCCGGCGATACGAAGACGATATCGACGCCCTGCAGCGCCTTTGCCGAGACCTGCATGCCGTGCGCATCCACGTCCAGCGTCCTGATCCGGACGCCTCGTTTGTGCAACAGCATTCTCAGTTCGGGATGGCACGGGTTTTCGATGACCACCGTCATGCCTTCGTGCACCAGAAGGTCGCAGATCAGGCTGAGTGCCTGTTGCGTGCCGGTGGTGACCAGAATCTCGTCCGCCCGGGCGCTGATGCCATTCAGGGGCAGTACCTTGCGCCGCAACTCGTCCACCAGCATCGGGTCGTCAGCATCACCGGCATTACGCGCCCAGGCATTGATTTCCTGCACGGACAGCGCCCGGCGGCTGGCTTCGCGCCATTCCGCCACGGGAAACAGGGAGCGGTCAAACGGGCCGTCCACCAGGGGAAAGGGATACTGGTCCCAGTCCGGGGGCAGGCTGGGCGGCAGCTTGGGCAATGCCGCTGGCGCAAGGCTGGACCGCCATGCGGCCTCGCTCTGCTCCTGCCCCGGTCCGGTGACCTGGACGGCGCCAAGGTCCCGGCCAAACGCACCACTGCGCACGAACAGGCCGCGCCTGTCCTTGCTGACCAGATGGCCGTCGGCAACGAGGCGCTCATAAGCCAGGATCACGGTGTTTCTGGAAATGCCCAGATCGCGGCTCAACTGCCGGCTCGATGGCAGGCGTGTTCCGGCCACAAGCACGCCCAGGGCAATGTCATCAACGATTCTGCGCCGTATCTGCTCCTGCAGGGACAGCGGACCTTTGCGGTCAATGGATATGCGCAGGTTTGCTGATGGTGCGGAGTCAGGTGGCATGCCGCAACGGCATACGACACTTTGCAAGGCAAGCCAATTGGGTTCAGACCGCCGTTTCCACAGGGTCCTCACCGGCCTCTTTGCCAAGGATGCCGGCGGCGCGGCGCCCTGCCGCAATAACGCGCGCCGCAAGCTCCGGCGTGTCGGCCAGCCGGGCGAGCGTGACCGTCCCGGCAAGCAGCGCCATCAGGGCAAGCCCCCGGTCTTCCCCGTCCGGCTCGTCCGGTGCGAGAAAGGCGGCCATGCGCGCGACCGCCCGCGATGCCTCGGCCTGCACCGCGCCGCCATGACGCGCGGCATCGGCACCAAGCGCGGCGACCGGGCATCCCTGGCCGGTATCGGCCACATGATCTGGCGACAAATAGCGCGCGATAAAGCGCGCCTGCGCCCCGGCCCGGGCTGCGCCGCCTGCATCTGCCCCGGCCCCGGCTCCGGACAGGAGTTCCCCGGCGGCGTGGCGGAAGGCTTCGGCCACCAGCGCCTGTTTCGAGGAAAAGTGCTTGTAAAAGCCGCCATGGGTGAGCCCCGCAGCGTGCATCACATCGGCAATGCTGGCCGCCTCGATGCCGCGTTCGCGAAACAGGCGCGCGGCGGCATCCAGGATTCGGTCATGGCTCTTCTGCTTCTCGGCGGCAGACATGCGGGGCATGGGCGTTTTCCGGTCTTGACAATTTGGATGATTATTATCATCCTTCATTTTAGATTGCAATAATCATCTAATCGAGGTGCCAATGCCCGGCCAAACAGACAACCAGACCGGTCCGGCCCGGCGTTTCGCCGCGAATGCCGCGCTTTACCCCTTTGCCTCGCACTGGCTCGATCTGCGCGATGGCGGCCGAATCCACTATGTGGATGAAGGAGAGGGGCCGGTTCTGCTGCTGCTCCATGGCAACCCGGCCTGGTCCTTTCTCTACCGCAAGATCATTCCCCGGCTGTCCCGTTCCTTCCGGTGCATTGCGCCCGATCTTCCGGGCTTCGGATTTTCCACGGCGGGGCGCGGCTTTGGGTTCACTGCCCGCGAACAGGCCGGGGCGGTGCTGGACCTGATTGATGCGCTCGACCTTTCCGGTGCATCGGTGATGATGCAGGACTGGGGCGGGCCGATCGGGCTGTGGGCCGCTCAGCAACGGCCCGAACGCATTGACCGGCTGATCATCGGCAATACATGGGCCTGGCCGTTTGACCGGCGCGGCCCGCGCCTGTTCTCGGCGCTGATGGGCGGCCTGCCGGGACGCGCTGCGGCCTATGCCTTCAATGGCGTGGTGCGGTTTTTCTTCAGCAAGGGCGTCGTGAAGCCCCTGCCCCGCGACGTGTTCGCCATGTATCTCGCGCCCTTCCGCCGCCGCGCCGCGCGCAAGCCGACGCATGTCTTTCCGCGCGAATTGACGGCAGCCGAACCGTTCCTGCGCGCGGTTGAACAGGGGCTGCCTGCCCTTGCCGGCAAACCGGCGCTGATCCTTTGGGGCGACAGCGACTTCGCCTTCAAGGAACACGAGCGCGCACGCTTCCGGGCGCTGTTTCCGCATCACCGTGATGTGACGCTGCATGGCGCCGGGCATTTCATACAAGAGGACGCCCCGGACGCCATCTGCGCGGCCATCGAAGACTGGACCGGGGCCCGATCTCCCAATGCCACCCCCAACTGAAACAGGAAACCATCATGTTCGAAACCATCGCTACACTCTATGTCGATATTTTCGGTATCTTTCTCACCGCCGCCGCCATCGGCCTGTTGACCCTGGGCGCAGTGCGTGCCGGACTGCCCCAGGGGCGCACAGCCTGGGCACTTGGCGGGCTGGCGGCACTGCTTGCGGTCTGGTTCGTGGCGATGGGACCGCTGGCGCGCGCCGGAATCCTGCTGCCGCCGCCCACCATCACCGACCCGCCCTATGCGCTGATGCCGCTGATTGGCGGGGCGGCGCTGCTCTGGGCACTGGGGCGGTTCACCGCAACGGGCCGCGCCATCCTGGGCGCTCTCGATCAGCGCCATCTGATCGGCTTTCAGATTTTCCGGGTCATGGGCGGGCTGTTCCTGCTGGGCTGGGCAATGGGAAAGATCCCGTGGGAATTTGCGCTGCCGGCCGGGCTCGGTGACATCTGGGCCGGAATCGCGGCAATGGGGGCGCTATCAGCGCTGAATCGCGGCGCGGCCCATGCACGCGCCAGGGTGATCCGTGCCAATGTGATCGGGCTGGCGGATTTCCTGGTGGCGGTCACCACCGGGCTTCTGACCTCGGAAGGCTTTCTGCATCTTCTGTCGCGTGATGCCCCCAACATCATCAACCTCTATCCGCTGGCGCTGTTCCCGGCCTTTTTCGTGCCGCTGTTCATCGCCTTTCACCTGTTCTCGCTGGCCGCGCTGCGCGGCGGGGCCGCAGCAGACGTTCCGGCACGCGCCTGAATGAAGGCATGACATGCTGATGAATCGTATCGAAACCCTGATCTTCCGCCATGCGGCGCAGCAGGGCCTTCGTCATCTTGCCCGCCCCGATTTTGACAGCGGCGACCCCACCCTGCGCGCGCTCTATACACAACTGGCCAAAGAGTTTCAGACTGCCCCGCCGATGACGCTGCACCAGGCCGCACCCGGGCTTCTGGCCGGCTATTGGCACGCCGCGCGCGAAGCCTATGTGGTGAACCCCGCCGGGCGCGCCCTGCGCGAAGCGGTGGCGGGCGAGGTCTCCCGCCTCAATACCTGCCCTTATTGCGAAACCGTTCATGAGGGCATGTTCGCCGCCGCTGGCGGGCGCAAGGCAAAAAGCGCAGAACTGCACGCCGCGCGCGAATGGGCGGCGGCAACGCTCTCACCCGGCAGCACCGCGCTGGCCCGACCCGGATTTGCGCCCGAAGACATCCCGCAAATTTTTGCGACAGCCCTGCTGTTTCACTATACCAACCGCATGGCGAGCGTGTTTCTCGAGGATGCGCCCGTGCCGCTGCCAGGGATGGCAACGCATATAGGCCAGCGGATCAGTGCACGCGCCATGGCTCTGATGGCCCGGCGCATCGCGCGCCACGACGCACCGCCAGGTCAGGCGGTGGTCCAGCGCAGGGCCGAGTTGCCCGCCGCCTTCGCCTGGGCCCGCCCGGCACCACATGTGGCGGAAGGGCTTGCCCATTTCGCGCTGGCCGCCGAGGAGGCCGGGCAGGAGGCTCTGCCCGTGCCTGTGCGTGCGCTGGTGCTGAACCACCTCGCAAGCTGGCAGGGCGAGGCCCCGCCTCTTTCGCGCGGCTGGCTCGCGCCACTCATCGATCCCCTGCCCGCAGATCAGCAGCCCGCCGCGCGCTTTGCCCTTCTGATGGCACGGGCCGCCTGGCAGGTGGACGACGGCCTGATCGCAGACTTGCGCAACACTGGCGCCAGTGACCGGACGCTTGTCCAGATGGCTGGCTGGGCCGCCTTTGCCGCCGCAAGACGGATTGCCGGCTGGTTTCCCGGGGCGCGGGACAGCGGGAAGAAAACCGCGGCATGAGCGGCAAGCACGCCAGCGTGCATCCGCCACGCCCCGGAACCCGGGGAACAGCCCGGAGCATGCTCCGCCGCGGATGAGCGAAGCAGATACAGGACGTTCCAGTATGACTCTTCGCCAATGGGGGCTGACCCTGCTGACCGCGGCACTGTTCGGCTCGTCCTTCTTTTTCATCAAGCTTGCCGCCGCCGATCTGCCGCCAGTGACCATCGCCGCAGGCCGTGCATTGACCGCCGCGCTGGCCGTTGCCGCGGCTGCGCGTGTGCTTGGCACAGAACTGCCCCGGCCGGGCCGGAAGTGGCGGCCGCTGATCGTCGTCGGCATTCTGACCGCCGCCCTGCCCTATGCGTTGATTGCTGCCGGGCAAACCCGCATCGACAGTTCGCTGGGCGGTATCCTTTTTGCGGCGACCCCGCTTTTCAGCGTCCTGCTGGCCCGCCTTTACCTGCCCGGTGAAATTCTGACCGCTGGCCGCATTGGCGGTGCGCTGATCGGCCTGAGCGGTGTTGCCCTGGCCGCCGGACCCGGTGCGCTGGCAGGGTTGTCATCGCAACTGGCCGGCACGGCCATGACCCTGGGCGCCGCCTTTTCCTACGCGGCTGGCGCGGTATACACCCGCAGCCTTGCGCGCACCGCGCCTCTGGTTCTGGCCGCGGGGCAAGCACTTGCCGCCGCGCCCCTGCTTGCGAGCGCCGCGCTTTTGGCTGACCGGCCCTGGACATTGACCCCCTCTGCGCCAGCACTGGGCGCGGTCGCAGCAGCCGGGCTGGTCAGCACCGCGCTGCCAGCGCTGCTGTTCTTCCAGCTGGTGCGCGAGGTCGGCCCGGCGCGCACCTCGATCCTGACCTTGTTCATGCCGGTTTCCGCAATCCTTCTGGGCACGGTCTTTCTGGGCGAACGGCCCGGCGCAGCGGCGCTCGCCGGGCTGGCGCTGATCCTTGCCGGAGCATTTCTCATCAACCGGCCGATGCGAACGGCACGCCCTTGATCAGTGACGCCAGCCCATCACACAGGCCTGCGGGCTGCTGCCCGGCGTGCTCGGCCTGTTGAAAAGGCCTGAAAGGGCCGGACACGCCGTCTTCGCGATATCGCCTCAGCCACTTGCAAACCGTGCGCCGGTTCATGACAAAACGCCAAGGCGATCTTGCTGGCGCTCCAGCCCTGCTGATATTGCAGACCAATTTGTTCTCGACTGTAAACCGTGGTTCGGGCATTCTTGCGAGGGTTATTCCTTCAAGGGTCCTGAACTGCTCTGGTTGCTCAACCAGCCTCAGCGCTTCAAAACGAATGCACAGCTGGCGTCTACACATCTGCCGTGTAAGATGGAACAAACTCCAAAGGAGGTCACCATGCTCTTTTTTCTGGGTCTGATTGTTGTCATCGGCTTTTTCCTGGTGCTCATGTACAACCGGCTGGTGGCCTTGCGCCAGACCACCCGGCAGGCCTGGT
>JALWUB010000279.1 GCA_026993275.1 Robiginitomaculum sp.
CCGTGGCCTCTTATGACCGCGAGGACTGGTTCCGGCTGGATACGGATTTTGCCGATGGCGTGCTGGACATTCATGCCGCGCCCGAGGCCGATGCCGTCTGGATCGCCTATTTCGCCCCCTACTCCATGCAACGCCATGCGGACCTGATCGCCAGCGCACAGATGAGCCCGCGTGTGCGCTTGCGCTCCCTTGGCCACACCCTGGACGGCCAGGACCTTGACCTGTTGCAGGTTTCCGATGGCGGTGATGGCAGCAAGAAGACCTGCTGGATCATCGCCCGCCAGCACCCGGGCGAGACCATGGCCGAATGGTGGATGGAAGGCTTTGTTGGCCGCCTGCTCGACGAGGCCGATCCGGTGGCCCGTTCGGTGCTGCGCCATGCAGATCTTTATGTGGTCCCCAACATGAACCCGGATGGCTCCCGCCGCGGGCATTTGCGCACCAATGCGGCTGGCGCCAATCTCAACCGCGAATGGGAAAAGCCGTCCATGGCGCGCTCGCCGGAGGTCTATCTGGTGCGCCAGGCCATGCGCGCCACGGGCATGGACTTCTGCCTCGATGTACATGGCGACGAGGCATTGCCCTACAACTTCATTGCCGGGGCCGAGGGCACGCCGTCATGGACCGCGCAGCGGGCGGCGCAACTGGCGGCGTTCAAGAAGGCGCTGCAGCAGATCAGCCCGGATTTCCAGACCGCGCACGGCTATGCCGCGGCCGCCCCCGGCAAGGCCAATATGGGCATGTGCACCAACTGGACCGCCGAGGAGTTCGGCTGCCTCTCCATGACCCTGGAAATGCCGTTCAAGGACACGGCGGACACACCCGACGAGGCGCATGGCTGGTCGCCGCAGCGCAGCGCCCATCTGGGCCGCGCCTGCCTAGATGCCCTGTGGGCGCGCATGGGAGACTTGTAGGGTCTGAACCTAGAGGCGCAAGAACCGGCAATACTGAAAACGCTGTTCGGCGCCGGACGGCGTGGTGTGGGTCCGGCGGCAATGCTCTTCAAGCACAAAGGCGGGAGCGAACTCTTGCGCCAGGGCTTGCGCACTGTAACGGCGCACCGGCAGGCCCGAGCATTGTTGCGGACCGTCCTCGGCGAAGGTGGCGATGATGAGGTGGCCGCCGGGCACGATGGCGGTTTCGGCAATGGCGCGATAGCTTTTGCGGTCCGCCGCTTCGGTCAGAAAATGAAACACGGCGCGGTCATGCCACAGCCGGTAAGGGTGCGGCGGCTGCCAGGCGGTGGCATCCCCGCACAGCCACTTGACCCGGGATGCGGCATCACCCAGACGCGCTTGCGCGCCTTGCAGGGCAGCTTGCGCAATGTCCAGCACGGTCACATTCTCAAACCCGCGCGCCAGCAGGGCATCAACCAGCGTGGAGGCGCCGCCGCCAACGTCGATGATGGCTTCATGGCGCGCGATGGCGCAGGCCTCGACATAGTCCAGCGATTGCGCCGGTTCGGCCTCATACCAGCTCTTGGCCCGGGCATCGGCGCCATCCCAGGCTGCCTGCCAGTGCTCCTGCATGCTCATGGTTCATCCTTGTCCAGTGCGTCTATGGCTTCAATGACCGCGCCCACTGGCGGGCGTTTCTTGTAGCCTTCCTCGGCCAGTTTTGCCTGCACGGTGCCATCCGGCGCAATGATGAAAATCATCGGATAGGGCACGCCATAGGCAAACGGCACATTCTTGTAGCCCTCATTGCGAATGCCGAAGGCGTCGATCACCTTTGAATCCGGGTCAGACAGCAGCGTGTAGCCGATATGGTGGTCATCCCCATACCGCCTGAGCACCTTGACCGGATCATAGCTCAGCGCCGCCAGGCCATAGCCGCGTGCCGTGATGGCATCGGCGCCGCCATTGATGTCAATCAGCTGGCGCTTGCAATAGGGGCACCATTTGGCCGAACGGAAAAACACCAGCACCAGGCCCCTGGGGCCTTTCAGGTTATCAAAATTGCGCGGCTTGCCATATTGGTCGGTGCTGGAGAGATCCGACGGGATCGCCGCGCCCACGGCCGGACCCCGGTCCGTTGGCTTGGTGGCGGCATCCCCACGGGCAAAGGCCGGGACAGCCGCGGCAAGACAGGCAATCAGCAGTAAGACGCGCATGGCACCCTCCAGGTCACGATCACGAAACCTCCAGTCTATCCCAGCCCGGCGCGCTCATACAGGGCTGGCGGGCAGCGCCTCGCAAAAACGTGAAGCCCCGGCAGGGCCTGCCCGTTACTGCCCGCCGCCGCGCTGCGCCACTGGCGCTTGTGCACTCTGCGCCGGGGCATCCAGATGCTCATGCAGAAATGCGATCAGGGCACGCAGGGTTTGCGTGCGTGTGTCAACGGAAGATAGCCAGTGGTCCTCCCCTTTGAGCTCCACCAGTTGCACCGGTTTGTTGGCTCTTCTCATGGCCCGCGCCATGGACCAGCTCTGGGTTATGGGCACCACTGTATCATCGCGCCCATGAATGAGGAGCAGCGGCGCCTTGGCAGCATCAGCGTGTTTGGCAGGCGAAATACTGTCAAGATCTGTTGTGGCATTGTTCCCTTTCATGACCTTGGTCCAATAGGTCACGCTCTCGCTGTTCTTTCCATAGGCCTTGGCTTCAAAATTAACAAAGGCCCTGGCGTCAGTCACTGGAGCAATGGCGGCGGCGCAGCTATAAAGGTCCGGCGTGAACACAAGGCCAGCCAGCGCTGCATAGCCGCCAAAGCTGGCGCCGGCAATGCAAACGCGTTTGGGGTCCGCATAACCGGCCTTGATCAAGCCCTTGACCCCGGCGGTTATGTCGTCAAGCACGGCGCCATTCCACTGGCCATTGCCGGCATTTTCAAATTTTGAGCCAAAGCCGTCAGAACCGCGGAAATTGGGTTGCAGAACCAGATAACCCTGGTTGGCAATGGCTTGCGCCAGCCAGTCCCAACCCAGGCTGTCATGGGCCGCCGGGCCGCCATGGGGCAGCACCACGAGCGGCGCCGGGTGCTTCTTGTAGCCAGGCGGCAAGGTCAGCAGCGCTGATATCCTGGTGCCATCCTTGGACCTGTAGGCAATGGTCACAACATCGGCAATGTCAGCGGGCTTGATATCAGGCCGCAAAATGGCAACGGTGCTGAATTGCCCGCTATTGGCATCAAAGAGCATATACGCTCCGGCAGTGCTGCCACCTTCAATGTAAAGCAGCCATTTTTTGCGGTCGCGGCTCCAGTTCACAAGCCTGACCATTGCGCCGCCAAGCGCTTTTTTGATTGAGGCCCATGTTTGGGCCATGCCTGGGTCAAGAAACTGATAATCAGGTCCGGCAATTCCGGCGAAAACAGCACCAAGAACAACGCCGGTGCCGGGTTCTGTCAGTGTGGCCACCAAATCAGCACCCTTGCGCCACAAGAGCGGGCCGGAAATCGAGCCATCAGTCAGGCTCATGGTGTAGAGCCCGCGTGTGTCCCGGTCTTGGTAGCTGCTGACAATCAGTGATTTGCCATCCTTGCTGAGGCCCGGAACACTCATGGGAACAAGGTCATTCTCTTCCGTGTAAAGGGTCTGGAAGATATTGTTCTTGAGAACCTTGATCGTGAACACGCCTTTTTTTGGCGCAAAATCAACTCTGGCAATCACCTTGCCGGTGCCATCAACGATGAAATAATCCGTATCCAGATAATGCCCACGGGCGACAATCTTGCCATCGCCTGTTCTGAGGTCCACCCGAAACAGCACGCGGACGCGCTCTCCTTTGAATTTCCCTGTATAAGCAGGCATCATGACTGCATTTTCGTCGGGAAGGATGCGGTCAATGCTGGCCAGGCTGGAATTGAGGCCCAATCCTTTGGCATGTGTCAGCAACTGCACCATCTTTCCGGTTTTCGTGTCATAGGAAAAGATTGCACCAAATTCGACCTTGTTTGCCTTGAATAGATTTGTGTTGAGCGTTTTGCTGGCACGAAGCAGCACAAAGCGGTCATTGGCCCAACTGACTGAACGGGCCTTGATCTTGCTAATATCCACGCCTTTCGCTTTCGCGCCTGTCTTGCCAAGGGCGCTCACCAGCATTATGGCTTTGCCATCGCGGTTCATCAGATACGCTACCCGTGTGCCGTCTGGCGACAAGCTGACGTTCTGTATGCCGGGCGCAGCGCCAAAGGTCTCAACAGGCACCCTGGCCGCAACCCCGCGGGCCAGCACCAGGCCCAGTATCAAAATTGCCGTGAATACAATCCGGTTGCCGTGTCTCGGCATATTGGCGAGCGTCATTGCCCCCTCCCCTTATACGTGCATTTCGCACCATGCCATCTTGGCAGCCCCTGTCAATGACGCCGCCATGAGCCCTCAGCGCTTTGCCAGCCCCTTTTGCTGCATCCGCCAGATCAGCGTATCGATGCGGTCCTGGCCGAAGAACGGCTCGCCATCGAACACCATCAGCGGCACGCCCCAGTGCCCGGCGGCGGTTTGATCGGCCTCGTTTTGTTCAATAATGGCATCAAGCGCCGGGGCATTCCTGGCCACATCCTCTTCCAGGGCCGCCAACGAGAGCCCGGCCTCGCGGGCGGCTTCGGCAAGCACATCGCTCTTGTCCCAGTCCTTGACGCCGCCCCAGATGCGCGCGCTGGCGGCGGTGGCGAAGGCCAGGCCCGCCCCGGCGCGTTCCGCCGCCGCGCCCAGGCGCGTCAGGCGGGTGATATAGGGCTGTTCGGCGGCCACTTTCATGGTGGAAAAATCCTGCACGATCGGGTCCGGGTCCGGCCAGGCAATGGGCAGGCCCAGGCGTTCGGCCTCCCGCGGCACATCGTGCAGCAAATAGCCGGGCCACAGGGGATTGACGGTTTCAAAGAAGTCCTCGACGCGCACGGCGAGCGGATAGACCGGGCGGAAATGGCAGGTCACGTCATGCTCTTGCGTCAGCTTCAGCAGCCGCGGCGCCGCCAGATGGGAATAGGGCGAGCGGAATGACCAGAAGAGGTCGAAGTCAAGGCTCATGGCGGCGTCCGTCATGGGCCTGCAAAAAGGCGGTGACCACGGCCCAGGTGGCGCTGGTATCGGCATGGGTGCGCCCGGGCACCAGCATGGACGACCCATGCAC
>JALWUB010000280.1 GCA_026993275.1 Robiginitomaculum sp.
TTCCACCGTGTTCAGGCCATAGCCATGCTCTGAATCGGTGAGCCAGAAGTTCCACAGGCCCTTCTTGCGCGCCTTCGCCTTCAGGCTTTCGCGAATCTCCTCCTGGCGGGGGGTGAAGGCAAAGCGCTCGCCGCCTGGCGCACTGCCGACCTCGGCAAAGTATTCCTCTTCCAGCGGCATGATGTCGTTGCGCACCATGGCGCGCACCTGATCCAGCAGCGGCTGCACCTTTTTCGATATGCCCAGATCCATCGTCAAAATCCCCGCAATGTGGCCAGCCGGTCGGCGTGAAAGGCATAATCGCCCAAAAGCTCCTGGGCTGCACGGATTCTTTTCATGTAAAAGCCGATATCGTATTCGTCAGTCATGCCGATGCCGCCATGCATCTGCACCGCCTCATTGGCGGCCAGCACGCCCACTTCGCCCGCCTTGGCCTTGGCCAGGGCCGCCGCGGCACCGGCCATTTGCGGCGCCGTGGCAAACATTTGCAGGGCGCTGAGGACCGCCGACTTGACCAGTTCGATCTCCGAATAGAGATGCGCGGCGCGGTGCTGCAGGCCCTGAAAACTGCCCACATGGACGCCAAACTGCTTGCGCTCCTTGATATAATCCATGGTCATCTCGAAACTGCGCTCCGAGGCCCCCAGCATTTCCGCCGCCAGCGCCGCGCGGCCGGCATTGAGCGCGCCTTCGAGCACGTCCCAGCCCCCGTCCAGCGGGCCCAGCAGCGCATCGCCTGCCACATCCACATCCTCGAAGGTGGCGGCGGCGTAATTGCGCGAATCCAGCAAGATGGTGCGCTCCGTGGCAAGGCCCTGCGCGCCGTTTTCAACGACAAACAGCGAAATCCCCTTTTTATCGCCCGGGTCGCCAGAGGTGCGCGCCGCGACAATCAGCGCATCGGCGTCCCAGCCATCAATGATATAGCCCTTGGTGCCATTGAGCCGGTAGCCATTGCCATGGGGCCTGGCCGCAAGTGCGGTTTTTGCCGGGTCATGCTTGATGCCCTCGTCCACCGCCAGCGCCATGATGGTGTCCCCGGCGGCAATGCCGGGCAGCCACTTCTTCCGGATCTCGTCCGAGCCTTCGCGCAAGGCCGTGGCCGCCATGATGGCGGTGGCAATGAATGGCGAGGCGGTGAGGTTGCGGCCCATTTCCTGCGCGATCAGCCCGGCGCCCACCATGCCGTAATCCATGCCGCCAAACTCCTCCGGCACCAGAATGCCGGTCCAGCCCATGCCGGCCATCTCTCTCCAGAGGCTGCGCGACCAGCCCAGCGGATCGCGGCTGTCGCGCAAGGCCCGCAAGGCCGAAACCGGGGCCTTCTCCGCCAGAAACCCGCGCGCCGAGTCGCGCAGCATCTCTTCTTCTTCGTTCAATACCAGTGCCATTGGTGTTCGTCCCCTCAAGAGGCCGGCAGGCCCAGAATGCGTTTTGCGATGATGTTGAGCTGCACTTCCGACGTGCCGCCCTCGATGGAATTGGCCTTGGTGCGCAGCCAGGTGCGCGCCAGTTCGCCATCGCGCGAGGCTTCGCCTTCCCATTCCAGCGCCGAGAGGCCCCTTGACTGCATCATCAGCTCGAAACGGCGCTTGTTCAGCTCGGTGCCGTAATATTTGAGCATGGAGGAGCGCGCCCCCATGCCCTGCCCGGCCTTGGCCTCGTCCTTCAGGCGCTCCATGGTCAACAGGAAGGCCCAGCCGTCAATCTCGGCCTGTGCCAGCTTCGCCCTGAGCGCCGGATCCTTGAGCCGCCCTTGCGCATCCGCGCCCAGGGCATCGACGGCGATCTGGCCCAGAGCACGCCCGCCAAAGGCGCCGCCGCCACCGGAATCGCCAATCATTTCGCGCTCGTGGGTGAGCAGGTATTTGGCAATGTCCCAGCCCTTGTTCAGCTCGCCGACCAGCTGGTCCTTGGGCACCTTCACCGCATCGAAGAAGGTTTCGCAAAAGGGCGACTTGCCCGAAATCAGCAAAATCGGCTTGGTGCTCACGCCGGGGCTTTGCATGTCGAACAGGATGAAGGAAATGCCCAGATGCTTGGGCGCCTCGCGGTCGGTGCGCACCAGGCAGAAAATCCAGTCGGCCTTGTCCGCATAGGAGGTCCAGATTTTCTGGCCCGTGACCTCGAAATGATCGCCCTTGTCCTCGCAACGGGTTTGCAAGGACGCCAGATCCGAGCCCGCGCCGGGCTCCGAATAGCCCTGGCACCAGCGAATCTCGCCGCGCACGATCGGCGGCAAGAAGCGCTTCTTCTGCTCTTCCGAGCCATATTTGAGCAGGGCCGGGCCCAGCATCCAGATGCCGAAGCTGAGCAAGGGCGGGCGCGCCTTGATGGCGGCCATCTCTTCCTTGAGGATCTTGGCCTGTTCGCGCGAAAGCCCGCCGCCGCCATATTCCTTTGGCCATTCCGGCGCTGTCCAGCCCCGTTCTCCCATGCGCTCCAGCCACAATTTTTGCTCCGGGCAGGAAAACTTGAAATTGCGCCCGCCCCAGCAGGCGTCTTCCTCGCTGCGCACGGGCTTGCGCATTTCCGCCGGGCAGTTTTCCTCCAGCCAGGCGCGGGTGTCCTTGCGAAACTGTTCCAGGTCACTCAACGGCTCTCTCCCTCAAGCGTTTTCGATCACGGCGCGGCAGTAATTCCCGAGCGCATTGACGCCGCCGGCAAAATCGGCAAAGGCCGCATTTTGCGTCTGGCCATGGTAATAGCGGTAGTAAATCTGCTGCAGGATGACGGCGAGCCGCCAGATGCCATAGGCATAGTAGAACGAAAACCCCGACACATCGCGGCCGGTTCTGGCGGCGTAATACTCCAGCACCTGCTCCCGGCTCATCATCCCCGGGGCCCAGCTTGGCTGGCGCGCCAGCGCCCGCATGGCTGGCGGGTCGTCCGCCTCGATCCAGTAGGCCAGGGTATTGCCCAGGTCCATCAGCGGATCGCCAAGAGCGGAGATTTCCCAGTCCAGCACGGCGCGGATCTCGAACGGGTTCTGTGCGTCCAGGATCATGTTGTCGATGCGAAAATCGCCATGCAGGATGGCCGGGGCGTGCTCCACCTTGGGCATGTTGTCCTGCAGCCATTGGCGCACGTCTTCAAAGGCCTCCACATCGGGCGTGCGGGCGCGTTCATAGCGGCGCTCCCAGCCCATGATCTGGCGTTCCACATAACCGTGCGGCTTGCCAAAATCGCCAAGGCCCACGGCCTCGTAATCAATCGCGTGCAGCTCGATCAGCTTGTCGAAAAAGGCCGTGCAGAGGCGCGCGCCTTCGGTTTCGCCCCAGCCCCATTCGCCGGGAATGTCCCCCTTGATCAGCACGCCCTCAACCCGCTCCATGACATAAAATGGCGCCCCAATAATGCTGGTGTCTTCGCAATAGAGCAGCGCTTTTGGCACCGCATAGACACCATCCAGCGCCTTCATGATGCGATACTCGCGGCCCATGTCATGGCCGGATTTGGGCTTTTTGCCCGATGGCGGGCGGCGCAGCACCAGCGAACGGTCCGGGTAATTGACGGCATAGGTCAGGTTCGAGGCGCCGGACGGATACTGGCGGATGTCCGGTGTGCCGGCAAGCCGGTCAATCCGCGCTTTCAGATAGGCATCGACCGCAGCGGCGGGCAGTTCCTCGCCCGGGCGGACAGCGATGGAGGCGTTGCCCGCGCTCAAAGCAGATAGCCCCCGTCCACGACCACTTGCGCGCCAGTGGTGTAGGACGCCTCGTCGGAAACCAGATAGAGCACGGCGCCGGTCATTTCGTCCGGCATGGCCATGCGGTTCATCGGCACGTTTTCATCCAGCAGCGCCTTGAGCGTCTCCTCGTCCTGTTTGAACACACTGGTCATGCGCGTGTCGGTAAAGCCCGGCAACAGCGCATTGACGCGGATGCCGTCCCGGGCGTTTTCCTTGGCCAGCGCCTTGGTCATGTTGACCAGAGCCGCCTTGGTCATGGAATACACGCCCTGAAACAGCCCCGGCTGCACCGCATTGATGGACGCGACATTGACGATGGCGCCGCCGCCGTTTTCCTTCATCAGGGGCATGGCCTGCGCGCAAAAGAAGAACGGCCCCTTGAGATTGACCTCGATGGTCTTGTCGAAGGCGGCTTCGGGGGTGTCCACAGCCGGGCCGAAATAGGGATTGGTGGCGGCATTGTTGACAAGAATGTCAAGCCGCCCGTGCGTATCCCTGACGTGATCGAGCGTGGCCCTGATCTCGTCCATGTGCCCGGCATGGCAGGCCAGCGCCTCGGCGCTGCCGCCAGCCGCGGCGATGGCCCGGGCGGTTTCGCCAACGCCTTCCAGCTTGCGGCTGGTGCAGATGACATGGGCGCCCTGCTGCGCCAGGCCATGGGCGATGGCCGCGCCAATGCCGCGCGAGGCGCCATTGACCAGCGCAATCCTGCCGGAAAGATCAAAACGCGGCATGTGCCCCCCTTTGGCTGAGTTAACAGCGTTCACTTTAGCGTCTGCCCTTTAGCCTGCAAGTTTTTTTGCTATGCTGGATGTGCAACAGAGCCGGAATGGGCCAGAATGGTCAAAGGGAGGCAGGCATGAACACGCAACACGGCACAACAGGGCAGCATACCCGCCACATGGACAAACTCGACCTGCATGCGCCGCGCATGTCCTCGCCGATGCGCTGGGTCAGCGCCGGCTGGGATGACGTGCTGCGCCATCCGGTCTGGTCGCTGGGCTATGGCGCCGTCTTCACCCTGGGCGGCCTGCTGATGATGTATGTGCTCTTCAAGCTCGGCTGGGAGGCCCTGATGCCCGCCGCCGCGGGCGGCTTCATCATGCTGGGCCCGCTGCTGGCGGTCGGTCTTTACGGCATTTCGCGGCGCGACGAGGAGGGCAAGGCGCTGGATTTTTCCGTCGTCATGCCGCGCCGCTTTGCCGAGCCGCGCCAGCTGGCCTATGTGGCGCTGGCGCTGTTGCTGGCCTTCATCGTGTGGATGCAGATCGCGCTGCTGCTGTTTGCGCTGTTCTCCAATGGCCACACCCTGGCCCTGCAGGACTTCACCGCCTATGTGCTGACCACCCGCTCCGGCCTGACCATGGC
>JALWUB010000281.1 GCA_026993275.1 Robiginitomaculum sp.
GGTGGTCTATCGCTATGGCCAGCCCGCCAGGCTGGCGCTGAAGGATCAGTGAGCATGAAGACCTGGCTGAGCAGTTTGATATTGGCGGCCTGGGCCGGGCTTGCCTGTCTTGCCGCCCCGCCCATGGCGGCCGCCGGTGAAGCGGGCCTTTTGCATGTCAAGATCGACCAGGGCCAGGGCACGGCATCGAAGGCGCTGGTGCTGCCGCTCAACAAGGCGGCGGTGATCGAGCTGCCGGCTGATGCCCGCGACGTGCTGGTGTCCAACCCGGCGATTGTCGATGCGGTGATCCGCACGCCGCGGCGGGTCTATGTGCTGGGCATTGCCCAGGGCCAGGCCAATGCGTTTTTCTTTGATGCCCATGGCAACAAGATTCTCAATCTCGACATCAGTGTCGAGCGCGATGTTGCCGGGCTGGAGGCGACCATTGCCAAACTGCTGCCGCGGGCGCGCATCAAGGTGCACCCAATGGGCGATCATCTGATCCTGTCGGGCACGGTGCCCGATGCCGGCACGGCCGATTCGGCTGTCAGGATTGCCCGCCAGCGTGTCGAGAAGCCGGAGGATGTGCTGTCGCTGCTGACCATACAGGGCAAGGGCCAGGTGCTGCTGAAGGTGCGGGTGGTGGAAATGCAGCGCACCCTGGTCAAGCAGCTTGGCATCAACCTGTCCGGCTCGATTTCCTTTGGCGATTTCGTCGCCCCCGTGCTCAAGCCGCTGATTGAAAATGGCGCGGCGGTGCTCGACCAGTTCGGCAATCCCGTCTTTCAGACCGTGACGCCAGGGCATTTTGGCACCACCAGCAGCTTTGCGACCAACAATTCCTTTCCTCTGGCCGGGCGCTCGCTGGGCGGGGCTGCGGGCTCTATCGGCTATCAGAACTTCCGCCAAGGGGTGCCGCAATCTTCCATCGGCGCCTCCATCAATGCGCTGGAGCGGGTCGGGCTGGTGCGCACCCTGGCCGAGCCCAATCTGACCGCGATCACCGGCGAGGCGGCAGACTTTCTGGCTGGCGGCGAGTTTCCGGTGCCCACCGGGCGGGACAACAATGGCAACATCACCATCGAATACAAGAAATTCGGCGTCGGGCTCAGCTTTACGCCGCTGGTCATCAACAAGGGCCGCATTTCCCTGAAAATCTCGACCGAGGTGTCGGAACTGACCACCCAGGGGGCCCTGCAGCTGGGCAGCCAGCCGATTGTCAATGACCAGGGCAATGCGGTCGGCACCATTGCCGGGCTGACCCTGCCGGCCCTGAGCGTGCGCAGGGCCGAAACCACGATTGAACTGCCCTCGGGCGGCTCGATGGTCATTGCCGGACTGATCCAGGAAAAAACCAAACAGGCCATTGAGGGCGTGCCCGGCGTCAAGGACCTGCCGGTTCTGGGGGCGCTGTTCCGCTCGCGCGATTACCAGAATGACGAAACCGAACTGGTGATCATGGTCACGCCCTATCTGGTTGACCCGGCGCATCCGGACGCACTGGCGACGCCTGCGGACGGTTTCGCCAATGCCTCGGACCTGGGCACCATATTGTTCGGCCGGCTGAACAAGGTTTACCGCGCCCCCGGCGCGCGCACAGAGGGCAAGCACTGGAGCGGACCCATTGGCTATGTCCTGGAATAACAAGGAGGCACGCATGGCATATCCTGGCCCGGTCAAGGCCGCTTGCGGCTTCGCAGGCGCCACCGTTCTGGCGCTCCTGAGCGCCTGCGCGAGCGCGCCGCCCGCCCCCTTTGGCCTGCCGGGCGAAGCCCACAGGATCACTGTCGAGCAACGCCCCGAACGGCTGTCCCTGGCGCTGTCGCCGCAGATGGCGGGCCTGACGGCGGCGCAGCGCGAAACCCTGCGCGGCTATGCCGCCGCTTATCTGGACCATGGCTATGGGCCGCTGGCGATTTCCGTTCCCGAAGGCGCCGCCACCAGCCAGGCCGGCCGCCGCGCCGCCCGCGAGGTGCGCAAGACCCTGCATGCCGCGGGCCTTGACTGGGCGGTGATCGCGCAAGGCAGCTATCAGGCAAGCGGCACGGCGCCGCTTCTGCTCGGCTTTACCCGCTATGTGGCCCATGCCGAGGGCTGCGGCCGCGAATGGCGCAATCTTGCGACCCGGCCGGGCAATAATGAATCGGCCAATTTTGGCTGCGCCCTGGCGGTCAACACCGCGGCCATGATTGCCGACCCGTATGATCTGGTGCGCCCCGGTGTCACCCGCCCGCCATCGGCCCAGCGGCGCCAGACGGTCATGGACAAATACGTCAAGGGAGAGCCCACCGGTGCCAAGCGCAGCAGCGATGAAAAGGTGAAAGTGTCCGATGCCACCGACTGAGCCGCAAAGCACAGCGAACGCCCTGGCGGATGCCTTTGATTTCGAGGACGAGTTCGAGCCGTCCGCGGCATTCGAACTGCCGGGCGAGGCGGCGCTTGAGCCCGTGGAGGGTTTTCCTGCCCAGGGCGAGCTGGCACCGCCTGCGGCCATTGCCGGGGACTTGCCGCCCTTTGGCCTGGCTGGCGATACCGGCACGGCGGATGCCTTTGCACCGCCGCCAGCGCCAGCGCCCGCGCCTGCGGCCGAGCCGGAATGGGCATCCGAAAGCGCAGGCATTGCCGATCAGCCGGTGCCGCGCATCAGCATCTGTGCCTTTTGCGAGCGCCCCGATACGGTCGCCCTGGTGCAACAGGCGGCCCGCGACCGGCGCCTGGCGCGGGCCCATACCGAAGCCCGGCTGGGCGGCCTGCCTGCCGCCATCGAGCACTATCACAATGAAAACACGCCCAATCTGATCCTGGTTGAATCGGGCATGCGCGGCCAGGCCCTGTTCGAGCAGTTGGAAGAGCTGGCCAATGTCTGCGATACCGGCACCAAGGTGGTCATCATCGGCGCCGCCAATGATGTCGCCCTTTACCGCGAATTGCTGCGCCGCGGCATCAGTGACTATCTGGTGCCGCCGCTGACGCCGCTGCACCTGATCCGCTCGATTGCCGATCTGTTCATTGATCCGGACCAGCCGTTTGCCGGCAAGGTCACGGCCTTTATTGGCGCCAAGGGCGGCGTCGGCGCCTCGACCCTGGCGCACAATACCGCCTGGCAGATTGCCGAGGCGCGGGTGGATACGGCGATTCTGGACCTGGACCTGCCCTTTGGCACGGCCGGGCTGGATTTCAATCAGGATGGCGCCAGCAATATCGGCGCCGCCCTGGCCGAGCCCGAGCGTGTGGACGATGTGCTGATCGAGCGTTTGCAGACCCGCTGCACCGAGCATTTGTCCCTGTTTACCGCCCCGGCAACGCTGGAGCGCGAATGGGAGCTGGATGCCAGCGCGTATGACACGGTGATTTCCCAGGTGCGCTCTGGCACGCCGCATGTGGTGCTGGACCTGCCCCATGGCTGGAACAGCTGGATCAAGTCCACCCTGTTTGCCGCTGATGACATTGTCATTGTCACCTCGCCGGATCTCGCCGGATTGCGCAATGCCAAGAACCTTTATGACCTGCTCAAGGACATGCGCAGCAATGATGGCCCGCCGCATATTGTGGTCAATCAGGTCGGCGTGCCCAAGCGCCCGGAAATTCCCATCAAGGATTTTGCCGGGGCGCTTGGCCAGGAACCGGCGCTGGTGCTGCCGTTCGAGCCGGCGATTTTCGGCCAGGCGGCCAATAACGGCCAGATGATTCAGGAGATCAAGGCCGATTCGAAAGCGGCCCTGGGCATGGCGCATCTGGCCGGTCTGATCACCGGCCGCGCCATCGGCGTGCGCAAGCCCAGCCTGTTCGCCAGAATGCTGGGCCGGGGCTAGGGCGCCATGTTCGGCAAGCGTATCGCGTCAAATCGCCCCAAGTCCGCCCCGGCGGCGCCGCAACCGGCCAAACCGGTGCGTGCGCCAGCGGCCAAGGCGGCCGAGCCGCCGCGCCCTGCGGCCAAGCCTGCACCGGCCAAAAGCGCTCCCAAGGCTGCGCCCAGAGCGCCGGAGCCGCGCCGCACGAGCCCTGCCGCGCCGGTGCATTCGGAAGAATATTACGCGATCAAGACAACGATCTTCAACGCCCTGATCGACACCATCGACCTGAGCCAGCTGGCCCAGCTCGATGCCGACAGCGCCGCCGAGGAAATCCGCGATATCGTCACCGAGATCATCTCCATCAAGAATGTGGTGATGTCGATTGCCGAGCAGGAAAGCCTGCTGCAGGATATCTGCAATGACGTGCTGGGCTATGGTCCGCTGGAGCCGCTGCTGGCGCGCGACGACATTGCCGACATCATGGTCAATGGCGCCGACCGGGTGTTCATCGAAGTCAACGGCAAGGTCGAAAAGACCAATGTGCGCTTTCGCGACAATGGCCAGCTGATGAACATCTGCCAGCGCATTGTCAGCCAGGTTGGCCGCCGAGTCGATGAATCCAGTCCCATCTGCGATGCCCGCCTGGAAGACGGCTCGCGTGTCAATGTCATCGCCCCGCCCCTGTCGCTGGACGGGCCGACCCTGACCATCCGCAAGTTCAAGAAAGACAAGCTGACCATGGATGACCTGGTCAAGTTTGGCTCGATTTCCCCGGCTGGCGCCAAGGTGCTGGGCATTATCGGCGCCTGCCGCTGCAATGTGCTGATTTCCGGCGGCACCGGCTCGGGCAAGACCACATTGCTGAACTGCATGACCGCCTATATCCAGCCGGACGAGCGCGTCATCACCTGCGAGGACGCCGCCGAGCTGCAATTGCAGCAGCCCCATGTGGTGCGGCTGGAAACCCGCCCGCCCAATCTGGAAGGCTCCGGTCAGGTGACCATGACCGACCTGGTCAAGAACTGCCTGCGCATGCGCCCGGAGCGCATTATTGTCGGCGAGGTGCGCGGCCAGGAAGCCTTCGATTTGCTGCAGGCGATGAATACCGGCCATGACGGCTCCATGGGCACGATCCATGCCAACAGCCCGCGCGAATCGCTCTCGCGGCTGGAATCGATGATCACCATGGGCGGCTTCAACCTGCCCTCGCGCACCATTCGCGAAATGGTGTCGGGCTCCATAGACGTGGTCATCCAGGCCGCGCGCCTGCGCGATGGCTCG
>JALWUB010000282.1 GCA_026993275.1 Robiginitomaculum sp.
ATGCAGGCATGAAGAACCTGCTGGGCGGCAAGGGCGCCAATCTGGCCGAAATGTCGGCCCTGGGCCTGCCGGTGCCGCCGGGCTTTACCCTGACCACCGAGGTCTGCACCGCCTATTACGATCATGGCCGGAACTGGCCGGAGGGGCTTGAGCAAGAGGTTGCGGCGGCGCTGGCCCGGCTGGAAGAACAGACCGGCAAGCGCTTTGGCGATGCGGGCAATCCGCTGCTCGTCTCGGTGCGCTCCGGCGCCCGCGCCTCCATGCCCGGCATGATGGACACGGTGCTCAATCTGGGCCTGAACCAGGCCACCACAGAGGGCCTGGCGGCGCGCTCGGGCGATGCGCGCTTTGCCTGGGACAGCTACCGGCGCTTCATCCAGATGTATGCCAATGTGGTGCTGGGCATGGACCATGACGTGTTCGAGGAACTGCTGGACAACCACAAGGACGCCGCTGGCTGCGAACTGGACACGGAAATGACGGCTGAGGACTGGCGCACCCTGGCCGGGCGTTATCTGCAACAGGTCGAGGAAACGCTGGGCCAGCCATTTCCCGAAGACCCCGAGGCGCAGCTCTGGGGCGCCATTGGCGCGGTGTTCGGCTCGTGGATGAATGAGCGCGCCATCACCTACCGGCGCCTGCACGGCATTCCGCAAGACTGGGGCACCGCGGTCAATGTGCAGGCCATGGTGTTCGGCAATATGGGCGAAACGTCGGCCACCGGCGTCGCCTTCACCCGCAACCCGTCCACCGGCGAGCGCGCCGTTTATGGCGAATACCTGATCAATGCCCAGGGCGAGGACGTGGTTGCCGGAATCCGCACGCCGCAAGTGCTCAGCAAGGCGGTGCGCGAGGCCATGGGCGATACCGGCGTCAGCCTCGAAGAGGCCATGCCGGAGATCTATGAACAGCTGCGCGGCATATTCGACACCCTGGAGCGCCATTACCGGGACATGCAGGACATCGAGTTCACCGTGGAGGAAGGCCGTTTGTGGATGCTGCAGACGCGCACCGGCAAGCGCACCGCCGCGGCCTCTTTCCGCATTGCCGTGGACATGGCCAATGAAGGCCTGATCAGCCGCGAGGAAGCGGTGTTGCGGGTTGACCCGATGGCCCTGGACCAGTTGTTGCACCCGGCCCTGGACAGCAGCAGTGACTGCCCGCTGATTGCCACCGGCCTGCCCGCCAGCCCCGGCGCCGCCATTGGCGAAGTGGTGCTGAGCGCCGGTGAGGCCGAACGCCTGGCCAAGGCGGGCAAGGATGTCATTCTGGTGCGCACCGAAACCTCGCCCGAGGATATTCACGGCATGCATGCGGCCAAGGGCATTGTCACCGCCCGCGGCGGCATGACCAGCCACGCTGCCGTGGTGGCGCGCGGCATGGGCCGTCCTTGCGTCTCCGGCGCCGGTTCCATTCGCATTGACCGCGAGAGCGGCAGCTTCAGCGCCAGCGGCATCACCGTCAAGGCTGGCGACATCATCACCATTGACGGCGCCAAGGGCCAGGTGTTCAAGGGCGCCGGGCGCATGGTGCAGCCACAGATGAGCGAGGATTTCACCACGCTCATGGGCTGGGCCGATGCGGCGCGGCGCATGCAGGTGCGCACCAATGCCGACACCCCGGCGGATGTGAAGACGGCGCTCGAATATGGCGCCCAGGGCATTGGCCTGTGCCGCACCGAGCACATGTTCTTCGATGACGCGCGCATTGCCGCCGTGCGTGAGATGATCCTGGCCAGCGATGCCGAAGCACGGGCCGCGGCCCTGGCCAAGATCCTGCCCATGCAGCGCCAGGACTTTGCCGAAATCTTCACCCTGATGGCCGGCCTGCCGGTGACCATCCGCCTGCTGGACCCGCCCTTGCACGAATTTCTGCCGCACAAGCGCGAGGACGTCGAGGCCGTGGCCGCGGCCACGGGGCTGAGCGCGGAGGCGCTTTTGGCGCGTGCCACGGCGCTGGCGGAAAGCAATCCCATGCTCGGCCATCGCGGCTGCCGTCTCGGCATCACCTGGCCGGAAATCTATGAAATGCAGGCGCGCGCCATTTTCGAGGCGGCGGCGCAGGTGCGGGCGCAAACCGGCACCGCGCCTGACATCGAGGTGATGATTCCGCTGGCCGCCAGCGCGGCGGAACTGGCCTTTCTGAAGGAGAAGATCCAGGCCGTCGCCGATGCCGTGGGCGAAGAAGCCGGCGCGCCCATAGCCTATAAATACGGCGCCATGATCGAATTGCCGCGCGCCGCCCTGCGCGCCGATGAACTGGCCCGCGAAGCCGAGTTCTTCTCCTTTGGCACCAATGATCTGACCCAGACCGCCTTTGGCCTGTCACGCGATGACGCGGCGTCTTTCCTGAACACCTATCTGGCGCTGAAACTGCTGCCCCATGATCCGTTCGTGACGCTGGACAAGGATGGCGTCGGCGAGCTGGTGCGCATGGGCGCGGTGCGCGGCCGCGCCGGACGGGCCGGCATCAAGCTGGGCATTTGCGGCGAACATGGCGGCGATCCGGCCTCCATCGCCCTGTGCGAAAGCATCGGCCTGGACTATGTCTCGTGCTCGCCCTACCGGGTGCCGGTCGCGCGCCTTGCCGCCGCCCAGGCGGCGCTGAAGGCCGCCGCGAAAAAGACGCGCAAGAAAAAGAAAACATGCTGAAATCGCGAATCTGCACATGATTTTGCCCCGATTCAGCGCAATTTGCAGAAAAATAATGTCTGCATCACCTCTTGACTGGAATCGCGAAGCTCCTTATGTGCCCGCCGGTTAGGGCTCTGTTAAGCCTGTTGCGGTATTTTTTTCCGGCTCGACCCCGGTGCTGCGGCAGCGAAGGAGAGGCAGATGGCGGCGATGACGCTACATTGGAGGGGATTTGCACGCGCCCTGGTGCGCGGCGAAACCGTGTCCGGCATGTTTGCGCTTGCTGCCACCCTGGCGCTGGGGGTGTTGCTGGCCATGGCGCCGCAACGCGCCGCCGTGCAGCGCGACAACAGCGCCTGGCGGGCCTGGGCACGCGCATTTCTTGATACCCCGCAAACGGCCAGAACGGACACTGTTCCGGCAGATATTGAAGCCTATGCGCTGGCCTATGCCAGCACGGGCCAACGCGCTGCACTGCAGCAGGATCTGCAGATCATGGCGTCGCTGGAAACCTTCACGCGCCGTCATGTGCGCAGCGCCGAAGAGCAAGGCAAATCTCTGAACTGCCTCGCCGAGGCGATCTATTACGAAGCGCGCAACGAGCCGGAAGCCGGTCAGCTTGCCGTTGCCCAGGTGGTGCTCAACCGGGTCCGCCACCGCGCCTATCCGTCCAGCATTTGCGCCGTGGTGTTCGAGGGCGCCTCGCGCCGCACCGGCTGTCAGTTCACCTTCACCTGTGATGGCGCCATGGCCGCGCCGCCGCATGGCAGAAGCTGGCGCCAGGCGCGCTTGAGTGCCATTCACGCCATGCTTGGCATGAGTGATGTCACCATTGGCCGGGCCACGCATTACCACACCGTCTCGGTGGACCCGCGCTGGTCGGCAAATTTGCTGCGCACTGCCAATATCGGCCGCCATGTCTTTTACCGCTTTCCGTCGCGGCGCGAAAAGGCGCTGTTGGGCAGCGCCGCCTGATCAGGCGTGCACGGGCGCTGCCGGGCGTGCCCGGTCCGGCGCCCTGAGCAGCAACAGCAGCGGCGCCGCAACAGCGCACACCATCATCAGGAAGCGAAAGTCATTGGTATAGCCGATGCTGGCGGCCTGGCGGTTCACCTCGGCATCCAGCAGGGCCAGCATGGACGGCTTGCCGAGCCCCGGCAGCACCGGCAATTTGGTGAAAAGCGAAACATGCGCGCCGATTTCGCTGTGGCCGCTCTGGACATTGCGCGCCAGCAGCGCGAAGGAAATCGACACGCCAATGGACGAGCCGATATTGCGCACCAGGGAAAACAGCGCCGTGGCCTCGGTGCGGTAGCGCTGGTCCAGAGTGGCGAAGGTAATCACCCCCATGGGCACAAAAATGGAGCCGAGCCCAATCCCCTGCACAAACCCGGTCCAGACGATCTCGCGCGGCCCGACATCGAGCGAAAACAGGCTCATCTGGTAGAGCGAAAAGGCCAGTGCCGCGAGCCCGGCACCGATCAGCAGGCGCGGGTCCACGCGTTCGCTCAGGCGCCCCATCACCATCATGCCCAGCATCAGCCCAAGGCCGCGCGGCGCCAGCACCAGGCCGGTGGTGACCACCGGCCAGCCCTTGAGGTTTTGCAGATAGGGCGGCAGCAGCGCCATGGTGGACAAGAAGATGATGCCGACCATGAACATGAAGGTCAGGCCGGTGGACAGATTGCGGTCGGCGAACAGGGCCGGGGTCAAAAATACCCGCTCGGCCGTGAGAATATGGACAATGAAGAGATACAGGCACAGCACCGCCAGGATTGCCTCGGCAATGATTTCCGGCGCGGAAAACCAGTCCAGCGACTGGCCGCGGTCGAGCATCATCTGCAGGCCGCCAATGGAGAGGCTGAGCAGCGCAAAGCCCAGCCAGTCAAAGGGCAGTTTCCTTTGCCGCCCGGTGCGTTGCACGAACAGGCTGATGCCGGCCAGTGCCAGCAGGCCGACGGGCAGGTTGATGTAGAACACCCAGCGCCAGCTCAAGGATTCGGTCAGCCAGCCGCCCAGTGCCGGGCCGATGACCGGACCGATCATCACCCCCACCCCCCAGATGGCAATGGCGCGGCCATGCTGGCTGCGCGGATAATTGTCCAGCAGAACCGCCTGGCTCAAGGGCACCAGGGAGGCGCCGAACACGCCCTGCAACAGGCGGAACAGCACCAGCTGGCCAAGATTGGCGGCGGCGCCCGCGGCCATGGAGGCGATGATGAAGCCGCCGACGGCACCCATGAACAGGCGCTTGCGGCCAAAGCGCGACGCCAGAAACCCGGTTGCCGGGGTCATGATCGCGGCGGCGACGATATAGGAGGTCAGCACCCAGGACACCTGGTCACGGGTGGCCGACATGGCGCCCTGGAT
>JALWUB010000283.1 GCA_026993275.1 Robiginitomaculum sp.
CGCACTTGATCCCCTTGGCCTTGTGCACCTTCACCGCGCCCGGCATGCCCGGCAGGGTGAAGGCGTCCGCCGGAGGCGCGCCAGTTTCAAGGCGTGCGCCGCTGGTGATGAACACATCAGCCAGAAAGGCGTTTCTTTGTTCACCGCCAGCCTGGCGTTCGATGGCGGCCAGATCACCGGGCAGAACGCCATAGAGGGATACGTCCGCTTCCAGCGACGAGCCGATGGCCTTCTGCGCCCGGGCGTCTTCCAGCGCCCCCAGCACCAGCTGGCGCAAGGTGATGATACGCGCCCAGTCCCCGGCCAGCGTCTCATCGCGCCAGTCTTGCGGCGTCTCCGGGAAGGTGTGCAAGTGCACCGAATCATCCTCGGACGGAAAGCGCGTCAGCCAGGCTTCTTCGGCGGTGAAGCTGAGCAGTGGCGCCAGCCACAGCACCAGACGGTGAAAGATCAGGTCCATCACCGTGCGCGCCGCCCGCCGCCGGGCCGCAGAGAGCGGGTCGCAATAGAGCGAATCCTTGCGGATATCGAAATAGAAGGCCGAAAGGTCTTCATTGCAAAACGCGAACAGGGCCGCGAAGGCACGCTTGAAGTCGAGCGCCTCGTAGGCGGCGCGCACCTCGCGGTCCATCTGCCACAGCCGGTGCAGCATCAGCCGCTCCAGCGACGGCATGGCTTCGGGCGCCACGCGCTCGTCTTCGGAAAAGCCCTCCAGCGCGCCCAGCAGATAGCGCAGGGTGTTGCGCACCTTGCGATAGGATTCGGACGCGGTTTTCAGGATCTCCGGACCCATGCGCAAATCCTCATGGACATCGGAAGAGGCCACCCACAGGCGCAGGATCTCCATGCCATGGGTGCGGGCAATGTCGGCGGGATCGACCACATTGCCCAGCGATTTGGACATCTTGCGGCCCTTGCCGTCCATGACGAAGCCATGGGTAAAAATGCCGTCATAGGGCGCGCGGCCGCGGGTGCCGCAGCTTTCCAGCAGGCTCGACTGGAACCAGCCGCGGTGCTGGTCGGTGCCTTCCAGGTAAAGGTCTGCCGGCCATTTCAGGTCCTGGCGCGCTTCCAGGGTGAACACATGGGTGCAGCCTGAATCGAACCAGACATCGAGAATGTCCTCGACCTTTTCGTAATCTTGCCAGTCGTCCACCAGGCCTTTGAGGAATCGCTCCTGCGCCCCATCGGCAAACCAGGCATCGGCGCCCTCGGCGGCAAAGGCCTCGAGAATGCGTGCATTGACGGCGTCGTTCTTCAGATAGTCGCCGGTTCCCTTTTTCACGAACAGCGGCAGCGGCACGCCCCAGGCGCGCTGGCGCGAAACCAGCCAGTCCGGGCGGCCCTCGACCATGGCCTTGAGGCGGTTGCGGCCGCGCGGCGGGTAGAACCGGGTTTCGTCAATGGCGGTCAGTGCCTTGGCGCGCAAATGCCCTTCCCCCTCCATGGGGATGAACCATTGCGGCGTGTTGCGAAAGATCACTGGGGCCTTGGAGCGCCAGGAATGCGGGTAAGAGTGAGTGATGCGCCCGCGCGCCAAAAGGGCGCCAACTTCGGCCAGCTTGTCCACCACGGCCGCATTGGCCGGGCCGTCCTGGCCGGTCTTCTTGCCCGAGGTGCGGATCACCTCGAGCCCGGCAAACAGAGGCACATGGTCATAATAGGCCCCGTCCGGCCCCACGGTTTCGGGGATCTCCCGATAGCCATTGGCGAGCCAGACCGCATAGTCCTCGGCGCCATGCCCCGGCGCGGTGTGCACAAAGCCGGTGCCCGCCTCCTCGGTGACGTGGTCGCCGGAAAGCAGCGGCACATCAAAGTCATAGCCTTCGCCCCGGAAGGGGTGGGCGCAGACAAGGGCTTCCGGATCATCAATGTCATAAAGACGCTTCCATGCGGAAATCCTGGCGGTTTTCGCCACGTCTTCCCATAGGCTGTCGGCAACAATCAGCTTTTCGCCCACCCGCGCCCAGGGGGTGAAGTCCGACTCATCAATGCCGGTGACTTCATAGAGGCCGTAAGAGATTGCCGGATTGAAGGCGATCGCCCGGTTGCCGGGAATGGTCCACGGCGTCGTCGTCCAAATGAGAACTGAAGCGCCATGATAACTCGGCCAAAGCTCTTCAATGGATTCGGCTTCATGTACTGGAACTAGAGGAAACGGCTCGTTAACGGCACGAAAACCGGCGCGTTGGCGATAACCAACCACAGGAAACCGCACCCATATCGTCGTGCTGACATGGTCGGCATATTCCACTTCGGCTTCGGCCAGGGCGGTCTGTTCCACCGGCGACCACATCACCGGCTTGGAGCCGCGATAGAGCTGGCCCGACATGGCGAATTTCAGAAACTCCGCGGCGATGGCAGCTTCGGAGGAATAGGCCATGGTGGTGTAGGGGTGCTCCCAGTCGCCCAGCACGCCCAGGCGCTTGAACTCGTCCCGCTGCACGTCCAGCCATTTTTCCGCATAGGCACGGCATTCCTTGCGGAACTCGGCCTTGGAAATGCTGTCCTTGGGGCGGCCCCTGGCGCGGAACGCCTCCTCCACCTTCCACTCGATCGGCAGGCCATGGCAATCCCAGCCCGGCACATAGGGCGCGTCATAGCCCATCATCTGGTGCGCACGGCTGACAAAATCTTTCAGCACCTTGTTCATCGCCGTGCCCAGATGGACATGGCCATTGGCATAAGGCGGGCCATCGTGCAGCACATAGCGCGTGCGCCCCGGCGCCTGCGCCCGCAGACGGTTATAGAGGTCGATCCTTTCCCAGCGCTGCAGCCATTTGGGCTCGGCCTTGGGCAGGCCGGCGCGCATGGGAAAAGTGGTCTTGGGCAAGAACAGGGTTTCGCGGTAATCGCGGGATGTTTCGTCGGTCATGGCGGACCTTCATGTGGCTTTGGAAGATGGACAAACTGGCGGGGGAGGCAGACCGGCGCGACCCAATCAGCGGCGCGCCGGGCTGGTAATTCGCAAAATTATGTCCGGTATGTTTGCCATTATCGTCATCATGCCTTCTTTATGGGCCATCCCGGCCTTCTTTTGGTGTCATCCCGGGAGGGCGGCAGCCTTGCCCGGGATTCCATTGTGCCGTGCCGCCCCCCTGTAGGCCCCGGATCATTTCTGCGCAATTTCCGGGGTGACACGCAAGAGGAAAACGCAAACACAATCAAACGCGCAAGCCTCTAGCAGAGCTAGCCAGTCCGGTCCACCTTGGCAGTGTTGTGCAACAGGGCGCGGGCCTGTTTCATGTCCCTGGCAATCTGCGCCTTGAGCGCATCCAGGCTGTCAAATTTCTTTTCGTCGCGCAAAAAATGCTCCAGCGTGACCTCAAGGGTGCGCCCATAGAGGTCGCCGGCAAAGTCGAACAGGTGAATCTCCAGCCGCTCCTCGGCGCCATCCACCGTCGGCCGCTTGCCCACATTGATGACGCCGGGCAGGGCCGGGCCCTTGCCGTCAATGCGCGCATGGCCGGCATAGACGCCAAAACGCGGACGCACATAATCGCCAAGCGCCAGATTGGCGGTGGGCACGCCAATGGTGCGGCCGCGCTGGGCGCCGCGCAGCACCAGCCCCTCCACGCTCCACGGACGGCCAAGAATATGCGCCGCGGTGTGCACATCGCCTTCTTTCAGAGCCCGCCGCACTGCGGTGGAGGAGTATTTTTCGCCCTGTTCGCCATAAAGATCGACAATGGCGACATCAAACCCGTATTCCTCGCCAAAGGCGCGCAAGGACTGCGCATCGCCGACGCGGTTACGGCCATAATGAAAATCGGCGCCAACGCTGACATGGCGCACGCCCAGCCCGTCCACCAGCACGTCACGGACAAAGGCGCGGTCATCCATCAGGCTCATGGAGCGCTCGAACGGCAGGCGGTAGAGAATATCCACGCCCAGCTCCTGCAACAGGCGCGCCCGCGCCGCATCGCTTTGCACCTGCTCGGCTGGGGCGGAGGGGGCAAAAAACTGTTTCGGGTGCGGGTTGAACACCGCCACGCCCAGAGGCGCATCCAGCCGCCGGGCGGCGGCGCGGGCGCTGTCGATGACCTTGCGGTGGCCCATGTGCACACCGTCGAAATTGCCCATGGCGATGGCTGCACCGCGCGCCGTCTGTGGCAGGTTCCGGTACTGGTCGTAAATCTCCATCATGCCCCCGGCCGGTTTTGCACCATGACGCCGGCCGTGCCCTTGACCACCACCTTGCCATCGACGGTGCAGCGCACGGCCATGTCGACAATGCGGCGGCGCTGGTTGATGGCTGCCACCTCGGCGCGCGCCACCACCGTTGCGCCAATGCGCACGGGCGCGCGGAACTTCAGATCCAGGGTCAGGAACACCGCCCCCGGCCCCGGCAGGTTGTTGCCGAGAATCGCCGACAGATAGGACGCGGTCAGGGCGCCATGGGCGATGCGGCCGCCAAAGGGGGTTTGCGCCGCATAGGCTTCATCCATGTGGATGGGGTTGTAGTCGCCGCAAATGCGGGCGAAATCCTCGACATCGCGTTCGCTGACCGTGTGGCTGACTTCATGGGCCATGCCAACGGCAAGGTCTTCCAGATAATACCCGTGGCGGGGATCGGCGGCGGTCTGTGTCATGTCTGGCGTGCCCCTCTCTTGAGCGAAGGCGGCACCCTACAATCGGCACACCGCTCTGCCAAGCAAGGTTTTCACGGAGGTCAAGCGGGCGGGACAACCGGAGGGTGCGAACGGCAGGATGCGGGTGCTCTGCAAACCGCGGCATTTTCGCGGCAGGCTTTAACCCTGTCTTCACAATGCCTGTTTATGTTAACGCATGCCGCACACAAGACGGCAGGTGGAATATTGACGCCCCGAAGGGCCAAAGGTGCATGGAGTGAAGAATGGCAGTCGATATGACGATGCCCATACTGGTTGTAGATGATTACAAGACGATGATCCGGATCA
>JALWUB010000284.1 GCA_026993275.1 Robiginitomaculum sp.
AAGCAAATGGCAAGATGCGCATTTATTGGCCTGGGGGTGATGGGGTTTCCCATGGCCGGGTTTCTCGTCAAGGCCGGACACCAGGTGTCGGTCTGGAACCGCACGGCGCAAAAGGCGCAAGACTGGGCCCGGCGCCATGGCGGCACGGCCGCACCCAGCATTGGCGCGGCGGTGCAGGACTGCGACGCCGTGTTTGCCTGCGTTGGCGATGACCCGGACGTGCGCGCCATTGCCGCTCCGGCCTTCGAGGCGATGGCGCCTGGGGCCGTGTTTGTTGACCACACCACCGCGTCGGCGGCGCTGGCGCGGGAGCTGGCGCAGACGGCCCGGGCGCGCGGCCTGGGCTTTGTCGATGCGCCGGTCTCTGGCGGCCAGGCCGGGGCCGAAGCCGGGCAGCTGACCATCATGTGCGGCGGCGCGGCAGAAGACTTTGCCAGGGTCCGCCCGCTCATGGAGGCATATGCCAGGGCCATCACCCTGATCGGCGGGCCAGGGGCGGGGCAGCTGGCGAAAATGGTCAACCAGATCTGCATTGCCGGGATTGTGCAGGGGCTTGCCGAGGGCCTGCACTTTGCCCAGCACGCCGGACTTGATGGCGAAACGGTGATCCAGGCGATTTCAAAGGGCGCGGCGCAAAGCTGGCAGATGGAAAACCGCTACAGGACCATGCTGGACGGCGCGTTCGACTTCGGCTTTGCGGTGGACTGGATGCGCAAGGACTTGCGCATTGCCCTGGAGGAGGCCCGCGCCAATGGCGCCAGCCTGCCCGTGACCGCCCTGGTGGACCAGTTTTATGCCGACATCCAGGCCATGGGCGGAAACCGCTGGGACACCTCGAGCCTGATTGCCCGCCTGCCTGCTGCCAATAAAAAGCAAGCGCTCTAATACAGGCCGCCGAGTTCGTCCTCTGTGGGCTTTTTGGCGTCCTTGCCGGTCTTGCCCCGGCCGATGGCGAGGCGGATGCCATGGCCGCCGCGTTTGGGCTCGGTGCCGGGGCGGAAAGCTTCCAGAATGGCCTGCGGATCGCCGGGGCGGGCCAGTTCGCCGGTGCGCTGATTGACCCAGACCAGGCGCACCCCTTCGGGGATGCGGAACGGGGCATTGGGCGCGTCCTTGAGTGCGGCAATCATGAAGTCGCGGAAGATCGGCGCCGCCACCCTGCCGCCGGCCTCGCCGCGCCCCAGTGTCGCCGGGGTGTCAAAGCCCACATAAACACCGGCGACCAGGTCTGGCGAAAAGCCGATAAACCACGCATCCTTGTAGTCGTTGGTGGTGCCGGTCTTGCCCGCCACCGGCTTGCCGACCGCGCGCACGACCCGGCCGGTGCCGCGCAGCACCACGCCTTCGAGGATGGAGGTGATCTGATAGGCGGTCACCGGGTCCAGCACCTGCTTGCGAATATCCGGCAAATCCGGCTCGGGCAGGCCGCCCTCGGGCCAGCCGCCGGGGACATTGCAGCCGGGGCAGTCCCGGATGTCGTGGCGGAATATGGTTTTGCCATTGCGGTCCTGCACCCGGTCGAGAATCGTCGGGGTGACCTTCTTGCCGCCATTGACAAAGCTGGCATAGGCACCGATCAGGCGCCAGGGCGTGGTTTCCCCCGCGCCCAGGGCCATCGCCAGAACCGGTTGCAAATGGTCGTAAATGCCCATGCGTTCGGCAATGTCGGCAATGGGTTTCATGCCGATCTGCTGGGCCAGGCGCACCGTCATGACATTGCGCGACTTCTCGATGCCCAGGCGCAGGGTCGAGAGCCCGTAATACTTGCCGGCGCTGTAATTCATCGGCTTGTAAAAGCGCGACTGGTTGCCGCCATCGGCAATGAAGGGCGCATCCAGCACCAGGCTGACCGGCGTGTAGCCCAGATCCAGCGCCGCCGCATAGACAAAGGGCTTGAACGCCGACCCGATCTGGCGCTGTGCCTGGGTGGCGCGGTCAAACTGGCTCTGCTGGTAGGAATAGCCGCCGACCAGCGCCAGCACACGCCCCGTGTGCGGGTCCATGGCCATGATCGCGCCATTGACGGCGGGCACCTGGCGCAAGCCGTATTGCGGCACGGCGTCTGCCGGGCCGTCTTCGGCCTGATCCTGCGCCAGCGGCGCGGCATAAATCACGTCGCCGCGCGACAGCACATCGGACGGTGCCGTGATGGCGGGGCCAACCTTGGCATTGGGCAGGGGCTTGCGGGCCCATTTGAGCGCCTTCAGCGGTATGGTGCCAATATCGCCCGAGGCGAAGCCGATAACAGCCGCATCGGGCGTGGTTTTCAGCACCACCGCCAGGCGCCAGTCGGCATCGACATCGGGCTTGCCGGTGGCGTTGGCCAGCGCCTGCCGCCAATTGCTCATGTCGTGCAGATGCGCCATCGGGCCGCGATAGCCATGGCGGCGGTCATAGGCTTCCAGGCCATCGCGCAAGGCCTTGCGCGCCGCAATCTGCAAGCGTGTGTCCAGGGTGGTGCGGATCGACAGGCCGCCATCATAAAGCTGGTCCTCGCCATACATGGAAAACACCTTGCGCCGCACTTCCTCGACAAAGTATTCGGCGGCAAGAGAGCCGGCCCCGGCGAGCCGGTTGGTGGTCACCAGGTCTTCCTTGCGGGCTTCGTCGGCCTGTTCCTGGGTGATGTAGCCATTGGCGGCCATGCGCCCCAGCACCCAGTTGCGCCGGGCAATGGCGCGCGCCTTGTGGCGCACCGGGTTGTAATTGGCCGGCCCCTTGGGCAGCGCCGCCAGATAGGCGATCTGCGCCAGGTCAAGCTGGTCCAGCGGCTTGCCAAAATAACTCAGCGCCGCCGCTGCAACGCCATAGGAGCGGTTGCCCAGATAAATCTCGTTCAGATAGAGCTCCAGGATCTTGTCCTTGGAGAACACCTTTTCCATGCGCACCGCAGTGATCATCTTGCGCACCTTGGCACTGAACTGCTGATCGGTGTCGAGCAGGAAATTTTCCGCCACCTGCTGGGTCAGCGTCGAGGCGCCCTCAAGGCGCCTGCCCTCGATCTTGTTTTTGACATTGACCAGGGCGGCGCGGATGATGCCGCGCACATCAAGCCCGTTATGGCGGTAAAAGTTCTTGTCCTCGGCGGAAATGAACGCCTGCACCACCTTGTCCGGAATGGCGGCCCGGGGCACGAACACCCGGTGCTCGCGGGCATATTCGGCAATCAGCTTGCCATCACCGGCCTGCACACGGCTCATGACCGGCGGCTGGTAATTGCGCAGCGCCTCATAGCTGGGCAGGTCTGCGGAAACCCGGACAATATAAATCACCACGGCAATGGCCACGGCAAACGCCATGACCGCCCCAACGGCAAACAGCCGGGCCGTCCAATACCAGAAAGTTTTCAACTTTTTCAGCCGTTCCGTCTGCATGCACCGGTTCCAGGGTCTGTGCCAGGTCTGTTCGCCCGTCATTATGGCAGTAGCATGATCAAAAAGCGACTATGTTTTGTTCTGGGTTTTGTGCTGACTGTCAGCGCGCCGCGTGCAGTTTTTCGGTTTGCCGGAAATAGGCATCCACAGAGGCGCTGACCGCCCCCATCAGCTTGCGCAAATAGCGGTCAGAGCCAAGATTGGCCTCGTCATAGCGGTTGGACAGAAACCCCATTTCGATCAGCACGGCCGGCACATCCGGCGCCAACAGCACGAACAGGTTCTTGTCGCGGTGGGATCTGGACAGCATGGGCCCGACGCGGGCCAGGCGGGCGGTCAGGATTTCGGCGAATATGGCCGATTCGTTTTGCGTCTGGCGCTGCGACAGGTTGAGCAGGATGTCATCGACGCCGGGCCGGGCGGCAGCGATATCCACCCCGATAATCGAGGGATCGCCGCGCATGATCTCCTTTTTGGTGCGGCGGCTGGCCCATTCCACGCGGGTATAGACCGAGGCGCCGCGTGCCTTGGTGTTGGCGGCCGAATCCGAATGCAGCGAGATCAGCAGGTCCGCCTCCTGGGCGCGGGCAAAGCGGACGCGCTCGACCAGCGGGATGAACACATCCGTTGAGCGGGTCATGCGCACCGTATAGCGGCCGGTGCGTTCCAATTGCCGTTTCAGCAGCCTGGCGGCGCGCAGATTGACCATTTTTTCGCGCAAGTGCTGGCGCTTGCCTATGGTGCCCGGGTCCTTGCCGCCATGGCCCGGGTCAATGACAATGATCTTGCGCGCCAGATGCAGCTGCCGGCTTCTTTTGCGCGACGGCACCGGGCTTTTTGCCCGGGCCTGCTGCAAAACGGCTGGCTGCGGCGCCACGGCCTGCGGGACAAAGGGCTGTTTGAATCCGGCTTCGGCGATGAAGGCAATGGGATCGGTCTGCTCGAGGTCAATGACAAGGCGGTAGGGCGCGCCCTCCCTGACCGGCGGCAGATAAAAATCCTTCCTGACCGCCATCGCCTTGCCCAGGTCAAACACCACACGCGAGGTCAGCGGGGCATTTTGCCCAAAGCGGTAACCGGTAATGGCGCCAAAGCCCGGCCCCTGGCCCGACAGGGCGAGGCTGCCCGAATCGCCGAGCCGCCAGCGCACCACCGGCATGTCCACCACCAGGCGCAGGCCGTTCTGGGCCAGGGTAAACCAGCGGTAATCGAGCTTGCGGCTGGTTTCGATGACGATGCGGACCTGTTCGCCGTCGCCGCTGAAGCGCACGGTGCTGACCACGGCGCTGGCATTTGCGGCACGCACCGGCCCCGGCGCAGCCAGCACCAGCAACGCCAAAACCACCACAACCCTGTAAAGCGCCTTGCCCATCAACCCGCCGCTGCCTGTTTCATCATTGTTATAGCGTTCGTGCCGCCCAATGAATACACCCTTGCCGTTGACGTTTGGTTGACGCTGTCATGGCCTGAGCAGCGCTCTTTTCTTTGGCGCGGCAATGGTGCATGGTGCGGCTGTCCTGGTTTGCAGT
>JALWUB010000285.1 GCA_026993275.1 Robiginitomaculum sp.
TGGAACTGTCGCGCCAGCGCCGCCGCGCCAGTGTCATTGAGGGCTCTTCGCAAGTGTGCCCGACCTGCGCCGGTCTTGGCGTCATCCGTTCGGTGGAATCGGCGGCCCTGTCGGCCCTGCAAGGGGTAGAGGCCGAGGTCATGAACGGACGCGTCAAGCGCGCCCGGCTGACCGCGCCGACGCCGGTGGCGCTCTATCTGCTCAATGAAAAGCGCGATTTCATCACCACGATGGAAAACGAGATGGACATGCACCTGGTGATTGCCGCCAGTGCAGACCTGATGCCGCCGCAATTCGAGATCGAGGTGCTGGAAAAGCACGAGGGCAAAGGCGGCGGCAAAAGAGCGCAAAAGAGCCTCGAGGACAAATCCTCCGGAGCCGCTCAGGCCCCGCAGGAGAGCGCCGGGGAAGCGGCGGAGAGTCCCGAGTCCGCAAGTGAAGAGAAGGCTGAAGCGCCGAAAAAGCGCCGCCGGGGCCGCCGCGGTGGCCGCGGCCGCCGCAAGGCTGCTGCGGAGACGGCTGCGCAGAGCGAAACGCTGGCGCCCGATGCTGGCGATCTTGCGCCAGACACGGAAGCGCAGGGCGATGCGGGCAGCGATGCCAGCGATACCAGTGACGCCAAAGCCGAAGCGGCCCCCAGGCGCCGCCGGCGGCGGCGTTCCAAAACCGCTGATGCCGTGGCGGAGACCGAGGCTGGCGCTGCACCGGAAGCCGCCAGCGCAGCGCCCGCAGACGGCGCCACGCCTGAAGCCGCTGCAAAACAGGAACCCGTGAGCGCCGATACGGTGCGTGATTCCGGCAGTGAAGCCACCGAAACGCCAAAGCGCCGCCCGGTGCGCCGCCGCAGGCCGGGCGGGGCCAGGGCGTCAGGCACGTCCGCCGCACAACCGGCCGCGCCTGCTGTTGCAGAACCGCAGGACAAGCCGGAGACGGAGCAGGCTGCGCAGCCAGAGCCAGAGGCGCCGCAAGCGCCCAGGCCGCGCCGCCGTCCGGCGCGCCGCAAGAGCGCCAAGGCAGAGGCCGGTGCCGCTCAGGCTCCGGCAGACGCGCCAACGCCGGATGCGGAACCGGAAAGTCCGCCTGCCGAGCCGGCGCCGCAGGCAGAGTCTGCACCGGCAGAGCAGGAGAAGGAGCAGGAGACAGGCAAGCCGGGGCGCAAGAAAAAGGGCTGGTGGGCGCGCAAGTTCAGCACCTGAGCTGCGCGCCGCAGGCAGGCCCGGCCTGCATGGGCCATTGCCTGACAGCCAATATGGGATAAGATGACGCTGCGGGGGCAGTTGGGAGAAAGGCCGATGCGCCGTATTGGTATCCTGTGCGCTGCCCTTGCCGTCTGTGTCCTTGCCCCTGCGCGCGGGTTTGCGCAAGGGCTGATCCGGGATGCCGAAATCGAAAGCACAATCCGCGAATGGTCGAACCCTATCTTCAAGGCCGCAGGCCTGCGCCCCGAGGACGTGCATCTGTATTATCTGAATGACCCGAGCATGAATGCCTTTGCCACGCGCGGGCAGAATATTTTCCTGCATACCGGGATCATCCTCAAGGCCAAGACGCCCAACGAACTCAAGGGCGTGATTGCGCACGAAACCGGCCACGTTGCCGACGGCCATCTGTCGCGCCAGGATGACGCCATTGCCAAGGCAACCCGGCCGATGATCCTGACCATGGGCCTGGGGATTCTGGCGGCGCTGGCCGGGGCACCCGATGCCGGTGCGGCTATCATGAGCAAGTCCCAGGAAGTCGGCGCGGTCACATTCTTTGCCTATTCGCGGGTGGTCGAGGCCTCGGCCGACCAGGCCGCCGCCAAATACATGGAGGCGACGCATCAGTCCGGCGAAGGCCTGCTGCGCTTTTTCGAGCGCTTTCGCTATCAGGACGTGTTCTCCGGCGCCAAGCGCTATCCCTATTTTCTCAATCACCCGCTTTCCGCAGACCGGATCAATTCCCTGCAGCAGCGGGTCGAGGCTTCGCCCTACAGGAACGTCAAGGACAGCCCGGAGGACCAGCACGCACTGGAAATGATCCAGGCCAAGATCGTCGGTTTCCTGTATCCGCCGCAAACCACGTTCAACCTCTATCCGCAAAGCAATACCAGCCTGCCGGCGCAATATGCGCGCGCCATTGCCTACCATCAGGAGGCCTCCACGAAAAAGGCCTTGCAAGCAACCCGCAAACTTCTGGAGGAAGAGCCGGACAACCCTTATTTCAACGAGCTTTACGGGCAGATCCTGTTTGAGAGCGGCCAGGCCGGCAAGGCCATCGCCTATCACCAGCGCGCTGTCGATTTGCGGCCGCAATCGGCGCTGTTGAAGCTCAATCTCGCGCAGGACCTGGTGGCCACGGAAATGCCGGAAAACCTCAGTTATGCCGAGCGCCTGCTCAAGCAGGTCCTGGCGATCGAGCCGGACAACGGCTTTGCCTGGTATGAGCTAGCCCAGGTGTATGGCCAGCAGGGCAAGACCGCCGAGGCCAATCTGGCGACTGCGGAACAGGCCTATGCCATGCATGAATATGGCCGCGCCATGGCGTTTGCCCGGCGCGCCAGCATGGCGCTGCCCCGGGGCACGCCGCAATGGCGCCGCGCCAATGACATCGCCCTGGTCATCGCCGCCGATCCGGGCATTCGCAAACAGATGGCGCAACAGCGCCAGCGCGGCGGGCAAAGACGCTGACGCCACCCGCCAACCCGATTTCCAGCCATTGCTTCCCAGGAGAGTTTCCCTTGTCGAAAACCATGATTGCCAGTGTGGTGCTTGCCCTTCTTGCGGGCGCTGTTTCAGGCGGCCTTGCGGGCTATATGGCTGCGCGGTCCGGCTCCGGCGCGCAGCTTGACGGGGCGCAGGTCCGCACCGCGCTTCTGGAACAGCCGGAAATGGTGGAAGAGGCCTTTTATGCCCTGCAGGCCAAGCGCCAGGCGGAGGCAGACAAGCAAAGGGCCAAGGCCCTGGCCCAGTCCGGCGATGCGCTCTATCACGACCGGCGCGATCCGGTCATCGGGCCCGAGGATGCGCCTTTCGTGCTGGTGGAGTTTTTCGACTACAACTGCGCCTATTGCAAGCTGGCGTCGAAATGGCTGAAACAGGCGCTGGCCGAGCACCCGGGCAAGATCAGGCTGATCCTGAAGGATTTTCCCATTCTCGAGGGCCGCGCCAAGGGCTCGCGCGAAGCCGCCGAGGCGGCCTGGGCCGCGCGGCTTCAGGGACCGGACAAGTTTCAGGCGTTTCACTTTGCCCTGCTGGATGCCCGCGGCGGGTTTGATTCCCGGCGCATCGACAAGATTGCCGAGCAAAGCGGCATTGATGTGGCGCGCATGCGTGCCGACATGAAGGCCAACGCCAAGGCTTTTGCCGCCTTGCTGGATGCCAACATGTCCACGGCGGCCAGCCTTGGCATCAATGGCACGCCGGGATTTGTGACGAACGGCACGCTGATCGCTGGCGCCGATACGGCCAAGCTGCAGGCGCTGCTGGATGCGGCACTTGAAAAACAGGACGCGTCGCCATCCTGACCCCTTGCCAGCCCGCTTGCAAAGTGCTCCCATTTGCATTCGTCATGCAGGGGGAGAATGATGATGAAAATGCTGATCAGAGTGCTGGCGCTGGTGCTGATTGCCGGTCTTGCCTATCTGCTGTTCTGGCCGGTGCCGATAGAGCCGCAGCGCTGGCAGGCGCCCACGCCGCCGGGCTATACCGGACCATGGCAGCCCAATACCAGGCTGGCCGGTCTGGAGACCATACCGCTTGGCGGCCATGATGGCCCGGAGGATGTGGCCGCGCGCACCATTGATGGTCAGCTCTATCTCTTTGCCGCCACCCATGACGGCACCATTGTGCGCATCAATCCGCGCACGAAGGACGTGTCGGTGTTCGCCAGAACCGGCGGGCGGCCGCTGGGCCTCAAGTTTGATGCGCAAGGCAATCTGATAGCCGCCGATGCCTATCGGGGACTGATCGCGATTGACCCGCAAGGCCAGGTCACGGTGCTGGCCAGCAAGGCCGGTGACGGCACGCCGATCCGCTATGCGGACAATCTCGACATTGCCGCGGATGGCCGCATCTTCTTTTCCGATGCCTCGACCCGCTTTGATGCCAAATCCTCTGGCGGCACCTTGCAGGGCAGCCTGTATGCGCTGATGGAGCACAGCAATGACGGCCGCGTGCTGGTCTATGACCCCCGGGACAAAAGCGTCAAGACCGTTCTTGACGGGCTGACCTTTCCCAATGGCGTCGCCATGTGCCCGCAAGACATTTGCGTTCTGGTCGCCGAAACCGGCACCTATTCCGTCAAGCGCATCTGGCTGGATGGCAGCAAGGCTGGCGCGGTGGAAACCCTGCTGGACAATCTGCCGGGCTTTCCCGACAACATCAACAGCGCCCCGGGCGGCTATTGGCTGGGCCTGACCAGCCCCCGCTCTGCGGGTCTGGACAAGCTGTCGGACAAGCCGTTTTTGCGCAAGGTGGTGCAGCGCCTGCCTGCCGCCTTCCGCCCCAAGGCCGAGAATTACGGCTTTGTGCTCAAGTTTGCGCTCGATGGCAAAGTTCTCGATGTGCTGCAGGACCCGAAGGGCACCTATCCGCTGACCACCGGCGCGCTGGAGCCGGGCGATGGCTGGCTCTATATCTGCTCGCTCAGCGCGCCCAGTCTTGGCCGCCGTCCATGGCCGGACAAGGCAGCGCCCTAAGGGCGATGCCTCATGCGCGCTGGTGGCGGTCAACCAGCGCCAGCGCCTGGGCACCACTGATGCTCTCGTCAAGAGCGGTGAAATCCGCCTGTGCCTTGAGCGCCTGGCGCAGCAGTTCGTGATAGGCCGCCCGGTCGATTTCCACGGCCCCGAACTGTGCCAGGTGCGTGGTGAGGAACTGGGTGTCCAGCAAGC
>JALWUB010000286.1 GCA_026993275.1 Robiginitomaculum sp.
TGGTCCTGGAAGACCAGGACACCCGCCTCGACATCTGGGGTGTGCACGATGTGCGCGCCGTGCCAGGGCCATAGGCATTGGCTCCGGGCGAAGAGCGGCATTAACGGCTCGTTTGAAGCAAGGCGCTGGCGTGCGTCAGCCGCATTATTTCTGCAATTCAGACCCGGCGGCATCAAACGCGATCGGGGCCTTGTCCAGGTCCCCGGCGGTGGTTTCGGCGAACAGGCGGGCGGCGTTAAAATCGGCCCGTTCGACATACACCATCTGCTGCCGGGGGTGGATGCCAGAGCGTTTTGAATAATGCAGCTTGAGCGCCGCCACGTCGCGCGGGTCCAGATCGCTGAAGGCGCGAAGCGCCGCCGCGGAAAACCGGAACAGCACGGCCTTGTGCACCCTGCCCTCCGCATCCATGACCAAACTTTCCGGCGCCGGGAGTTTTTGCACCGCCACAAAGCCCTGCAACACGCTGGGCGGCGGCATCAGACTGGCCAGGCGGCCGCCGTTGCGCCGCATCAGGCGCATCAGTTCGGGCGCCATGGGCTGTGCCAGTTTTTGCGGATCGCGCATGAGCAGGACCACCTGCGATGGCGGCACGTCTGCCGGTGTGGCCAGCGCCAGAAACAGCTGCGCCCCGCTGGCCACCAGGCCAAAGTCCAGCGTGCTGTTGCCTGGCCCCTGCAAGGATGTGCGCACGCGCCAGCGCGGCTTGCTGCGGGCGTCATCGCGGCGCGCCGTCCAGCTTTGCCAGCGTCCCGGAAAACGCATGTCCACAAGATGTGCCCACAGCCGTGCGGCATCATGCATCCGGGCAATCTCGTTTTGCACCTTGTCATCCGCGCAGGACAGGTTCTGGGCGCGGCGCATCAGGTCATCCTGAACGGTGTCCAGCGTCTCCGGGTCCTTGCCACTGCGCAACAAGGCGCCGCGGGCCTGAACCTGGCCGGACAGCAAGGCCGCCTGCTCCAGCCGGTCCAGGGCCTTGCAGTGCTGGGCGATCAGCAGCATGGCCGTGCGCTCATGCCAGGCCTGATAGGCCTCGGCGCTGCGCACCGGCGCCGCTGCCGCCAGCAGGACAATGACAAGACATGGCAAAAGGCGCATCACTCAACCGGCCGCGATTTCCAATCAGATGCGTCAGCCTACACCCGCGAGTCTTGCCATGGCGTTTAAGCCTGCCATTTATTTTTGAAGGCCCGGTGCCACCGGATGGTCCACAGACCGGCCAGGCAAACCCCGGCAACGAGAAACAGGATGAACGGCAGGCCCTGGGCGCTGACCAGGGTGCCGGCCTTGGGATCAATGGCATTGATTTCCACCTGGCCCGCGCGCCAGCGCAACACGTTTCCGGCAAAAAAGTCGATCGCCGGGCCATCGGCAAATGCATTCATGGCCGGAATGAAATCCGCCCGGGTTTCGGCACTGAGCACCAGCATGCCGGCCGCGCCAGCGTGGCCAAAACCGGCCACGCCAAGGCCTGGCGGCACGGGGTCCCTGGCATAGGCTGAGCGCACCAGCCATTGCGAGCGGTTGGCCCCGTTCAGGCGGCTTTCCCCAGGCCCTGCCGCAGCACCGCGGGCAAAGGCTGGCGGCATGTGTGCCAGCACGCGGCGCGGCAAGCGCTCCCGCGGCCCCAGCACCAGCAGGGACGCGCCCCTTGGCGCCAGCTTTGCCTCGCTGCCATACCAGGCCGACGTCAGGGGCGCGCCAGAGGCCAGCGCAATGCGCCCCAGCGCCCGCCAGGCGGCATGCAGCCGGGCCGGGCTGGACGCGGCCAGAACAATCGCCGTCCCGGCGCCGTTTTGGCGCGTAAAGGGCGCGCCATCCACGGCAAAGCGCGACAGGCCGTGCGCCTGGGCATAGCCGCTGCTTTCAATGCGCGCGGACAACAGCCGCAGCGGCGCATCCTGGCGTGCCGCCGGACAGCGGACAGCGGCCTTTTCCGGATGGGTAATGCGCGCCAGGCTGAACCGGCGCACCACCGTGGCCTTGTTGCTTTTCAGCGGCATGACAAGATGGCTGCGGCGCCTTTTCAGAGATCTCCTGAGAGCCTTGCCGGCATCGGCCAGCACCAGTTCTGTCCCCCTGGCACTGACCCAGTCCGGACGCTCCAGATCGACCACCAGCCTGGTCTGGCCGCCATGGGGCGTGCGCACGGCGCTGATAAAGGGCCGCGGCGCCCATACGGGCCGGGCCAGGGTGTTTTCAACGCCCTTGAGCGCGCCCGGGCGGCGCACCAGCGGCGCATGGACCAGCATGGCCGGATTGACGCGCACGGCATCAACCTTGACCATGCGCGCCGCAAACAGGCGTGCTGCAGCGAGGATGTCTGCCGAATCCCGCCCCAGAAACTCCAATTGCGGCTGCGCTCCCGGATGCAGGATCATCTGCGGGCCGGCACTGGTCGGACTGATCCGGGCCATGATGCGCAAGTCCGCCTGCGCATCCGACAGGGCGATATGCGGAACCTTGGCGGCGCGCAGCGCCAGCCCCTGCACAATCAGCGCGCCAAAGGCAGCCTGATCGGCTTTCGCCAGTCTGGTCTGCGCAAAGGCAATGCTGGACAAGGACCACGGTCCCTGCGCCAGCCAGTCCTCGAGTTGCGCAAAACTGGCAATGCGCGAGGAGCGCGCAATGTCCAGGCGGCTGCGGTCCAGGTTCAGCCGCCAGCCGCCATCGGCCTCAACCGGGCATAATGCCGCCCCGGCGCCTTCAAAACGGATGCTGACATGGTTGAGGCCTGCGCGCAGGTGCGTGGCAGGCAGGTCGATGCGGGCACTGAAACTGAGCGGTTTGGGGTCCAGCACCACCGGATCATGGCCGTTCACGCTGACCCGCATCAGTGTGCCAGGACGCGGCGGAATGGCCTCAGGATCGGCGTAAAGCGTCAGGCTGGCCGCATTGACACCTGGTGGCAAATTGACATCAAATGCAAGTTCCGGGTTGTGCCAGTCCAGCGCCTGCCCTGCATCCATGCCGGTGATGATGCGCAGGCTTTCCTGTGCCCTTGCCGGAATGGCCAGTGCCAGGATCGCGCCCAAAACCGTGCAAAACAGACCAATTCGTGCCATATTGAGACATCCTGTGCGCTGCAATTCCCGACTCGCAGGATGAGGAGCAAGAATGCCGCCATGACCGCGCTGAAAACCAGCATCTGGGCCGAAGCCCTGATCCGGCGCGCCCGTCTGGGCGGCGCTTTTGCCTATCTGCGCACCCATGGCGACGATGATGCCGGTGCTGTGTTCATCAAGGTCTCGCTGATGAACGGCAAGGCGCGGGTTCTGGCCCCAGAACGCGATGAGGATTGCCGCCGTATCTGGGTGGATCAGAGCACAGGGGCCGAGCCCGAGGAACAGGCCGAGGCCCGCCTGTCCAGCGCACAGCGTCTAGACCCGGATCTGTGGGTGATTGAAATCGAGGATCCGCAAGGCCGGGATTTTCTTCACCGCGACGAGCGCCCGCGCCAGTTGCCGCGCACTCCAGACTGCACAGTGGAAAAATGATTTTCCTGTTCAACGACAGGCTCTTTGAAATCGGCCAGCCGCATGAGATCGTCCGTCAGGACACATTTCCCCTTTCCCCGGACGCGTTTGACCGCCTCAGCGAGGCCAGCATGCTGAATCTGGTGCGCGAAGAGATGTTTGCCGACCCGCTGCTGGTCCATGACACACCCTCCCGGGCCAGTCAGCTGGCGGTCATTGTTGCCGCCAAAACCAATGCCAACGCCATGCTTGCCGGTCCTCCGGCCGCTGGCGCCCGCTCGCCCATGCAAATCGCCGTCTTGCTCGCCGAAGTCTCACTGCTGACCCTGTCCAGCCTGTATAGGCGCCAGGAAAATGGCGCACTCACGCCGCAGGATGTGGAATCCGCCGTGTGGGCGGCGCTGCGATAGAAATAGTCCGTTCAGGCAAAGAGAATGGAATAGGCGGTGGCCTTGAAGATGGCTTCGGTTGTCGTCAAGGCCCGCAATTTCTTGCGCGCCTTTTGCAAGCGCATCTCGATGGTGCGTTGTTGCAACCCCAGAACATCGGCAATTTCGGCAGCCGTCCCGCCCCGCGCCATGTGTTCGAGAACCTCGATTTCCTTGCTGGTGAGGGCATGATAGCGGCGAAAGTGGCCGCCGCGGCGCATTTCGCGTTGCAAGACCTGGCCAACCTGCATGTAAAACGCCGCCTCGCGCAATTTTTTGCGCGATTGCCTTGAACACACCACGCCCAGCCCGGAAATGCCATAGGTGCCGTCTTCCATGAAAATCGGATAGCCCATGACCAAGGGCCAGCCCTCGGCGACCAGAGCGGAAAAGTATTTGTGGGAGGCAGATCCCCGGCGGTAGTGATCGACCACCTTCTCCAGATTGATGCTGGTTGGCCCCGCCATAAACGGCGCGACCTCGATAAGCGCATCAGTGAGCGTCGCACCGCTTTGCCAGTAATACCCCCACAATTCCATGGGAAATGTGGAAGACGCAATCAGGTCCCCACGCTTGTAGGCCGAAGGACTTAGCATCAGCACATAGGTCAGATGTTCTGCACCATAGGGGCGCAGGATTTCCCGCAAGCGAAACAGCGCGCCGCGCACAGAACGCGAATGACGCACATCTTCCTGAACCCTGCCCAACAGTCCGGACACCATGTTTCCGCACGTCCTCTCCAAGAGAGGAATGGCATACACCACGCCTTTCTTTCGGTATACCGAATTTGACACTCCTGACCCTGCCACATACTCAACGCGAGCGTTCACAAAGGCGCGTGCAACAGGGCAGAGAACAGGAGACAGCAGGGCTTGAGACATCGCTGAGTGCGGGGGGACGCACGCCAGTTTCACACAACAGACTTTCAGCCAAAACAGCAGACAGGCGGCTCTTCCAAGGCTGAT
>JALWUB010000287.1 GCA_026993275.1 Robiginitomaculum sp.
AAGACCCTCGGCGCGCGTGCCGCAGAGCTTGACGCCGCCATTGCCAGCGCCGCATAGAAAGGCATGAACAAACTGCGCGCCCTGCTTCGACGTGTCTGGATGCTGTTCGCCGGTGAGCGCGAACGCAGCGATTATGCCGTGCAATACGCCAAGCTGGCCTGGGCCTTCGTGTTTGGCCGCGGGGTGTTCGTGCGGCGCATCTGGGGCGATGCGCCAGATGCCGCCCGCCACAAGGACGTGGCGATTTTCGTGCACTTCGACAAGAGCGGCACCATACACGGCTATGTGCTGGACTATGTGAAGGGCTTGAAGGAAGCCGGGCGCAGCGTGGTTTTCATCACCAACAGCCCGAAATTTGCCGAAGGCGAGCGGCGCAAGCTGGACGGCCTGGCCGAGCAGGTCATCTGGCGCAAGAACAAGGGCTATGATTTTGGCGCCTATGCCGACGGCATGCGGCTGCTGGGCGATTCCAGCCGCTTTCGCAGCATCGCCCTGTGCAATGACAGTGTCTATGGGCCGCTGTTTCCGCTCAGCGGCATTTTCGAACGCATGGACCCGGAAGAGGCGGACATCTGGAGCCTGACCGATTCCTGGGACACGCGGCATCATTTGCAGAGCTATTTTCTGGTGTTTCATCAACAGGCCCTGCGCAACCCGGATTTTCAGGCATACTGGCGCAATTACCTGCATGTGGCGTCAAAGTCCTGGGTGATCCGCAAGCACGAGATCGGCATGAGCGCCACCATGCGCAAGGCCGGGCTGGTGCTCAAGCCGCTGTTTCCCTATCGTGATCTGCTTGATGATTTCTTTGAGCGCATGGGCGATGCCTCGATCCTGAACGACGAGGACCTGACGCCCGGCCACCGGCGCTATCTGGCGCAGATTTATGACTATGCCGAACATGGCCAGCCCCTGAACATGACGCATTTCTTCTGGGACCGGCTGATCGTCAAGTTTGGCTATCCCTTCATCAAGCGCGAAATCCTGCAAAGCAATCCCATGGGCCTGCCGGGGCTGTACCGCTGGGAAAAACTGGTCAGGACGGTCAGCGATTATGATACACGCCTGATTACCCGGCATCTGGAATTCACCATGCGCGGCAGGTTCATGTGAGCACAGTGGAACACAAGAGCGATACCGGAACGGAAGCAGACTGGCTGTCCCGCGCCGGACTTGGCGAAATTGACGCGGCGCGGGCGCGGCGCGCAGCCGAACAAAGCGGCGAGCCGCTGGCCCAGGTGGTGCGCCGTCTCGGGTTCCTGAGCGACACCGCCATCGCCAAGGCCCTGGCCCAGGCCTATGGCCTGCCGCTTGCCGGGCTGGAGGACTTTCCCGCGCAAGACCCGGCGAACGGCGCCATCCAGGCGCATTTTCTCAGTGCCAGCCAGGCATGCCTGCTGCGCACAGGCGAGGACGGCGCGGTGCTGGCCGTGGCCGACCCTTCCCTTCCCGGCATTGCCGAAGCGGTGCAACTGGCGCTGGGCCAGCCCGTCAGCCTGGCGGTGGCGCCGCTGGCGGACATCGAGGCGGCGCTGGTGCGCTATTTCGGTGCGCCGGAACAGACGGCAGACTTTGCCCGGGCTGGCGCCAGCGACGATGCCGATGCCGAACACTTGCGCGATCTGGCCAGCGAGGCGCCCGTGGTGCGCCTGGTCAACGGCCTGATCAAGGACGCGCTGGCGCAGCGCGCCTCCGACATTCATGTGGAGCCCTATCGCGACCGCCTGCGCATCCGCTTTCGCATAGACGGGGTGCTGCATGACCGCGATGCCCCTGCCGCCGCCCTGGCGCCGCTGGTGGTGTCGCGCATCAAGATCATTGCCGGGCTGGACATTGCCGAGCGCCGCCGCCCGCAGGATGGCCGCGCCCGGGTCAGCATTGCCGGCACGCCGCTGGATCTGCGCATTGCCACCACCCCCAGCGCCCATGGCGAAAGCGTGGTCATCCGCATACTTGAAGACCGCGATGCCGAGGTGGACCTGCATGCCCTGGGCCTGTCAGAGCAGGACGAGTCGCTGCTGCGCCAGCGCCTCGGCGCGCCGTTTGGCCTGATTCTCGTGGTTGGCCCCACAGGCGGCGGCAAGACCACCACTCTGGCAGGCGCCATCAGCACGCTGAACACGCCCGAGCGCAAGGTCATCTCCATCGAGGACCCGGTGGAATATCAGATCGACGGAGTCACCCAGATTGCCGTCAACCCGGCCATCGGCCTGACCTTCGCCAATGCCCTGCGCTCGATCCTGCGCCAGGACCCGGATGTCATTGTCGTCGGCGAATTGCGCGACCGCGAAACCGCCGAAATCGCCGTCAATGCGGCGCTGACCGGGCATCTGGTGCTCGCCACCCTGCACGCCAACACCGCCGCCGGGGCGCCGGCCCGGCTGGTCGATATGGGCGTGGACCCTTCGCTTTTGCGCTCGACCCTGCGGCTGATCCTGTCGCAGCGCCTGGTCCGGGTGCTGTGCCCGAAATGCCGCAAGATGGACAAGGGCGCATGGACGCATCAGGGCTGCGAGCACTGTGCCGGGACCGGCTATCAGGGCCGCACCGGCCTGTTTGAAAGCATTGACCTGGATGCAGAGCTTCTGGAGATGATCCGGCCCGGCCTGTCGGCGGCAGAATTTGAACAGGCGGCGCGGCGCCATGGCGCGCGCTCGCTGCTGGATGACGGCCGCGCCAAGATTGCCGCGGGGATTACCGATGCGGACGAGATCTGGCGGGTGCTGGGCGAGCGGGTGGAGCCCTCCCGGTGAGCGGTTTTGTCGTCCGCGCGGTTGCTGCTGACGGGCGGGAAACCGAGCTTTTCGTGCAGGCCGCCTCGGCCAGCGAAGCCGCCGCAATGGCCCGGGCGCGCGGCCTGGTCCCGGTTTCGGCAAGGCCGGGCGAGGCGCCGCGGCGCAGGCGCCCGCCGCGCGGTGCGGCGCAGGCCGCCTTGCGCATTGTGCGCGAACTGGGGGCGCTGACCGCGGCCGGGCTGACGGTGGAACAGGCGCTGGCCTCGCTGAGCACCTATGCCAGCTCCGCCCTTGTGGCCTCGATCGCCGCCGGCCTGCAGGAGGATGTGCGCAGCGGCATGAGTCTCGCCGATGCCTTTGCGGCGCGGCCGGAAATCTTTCCGCCGCCCTTGCCGCAAATCACCGAAGCCGGGGAAGTCTCCGGCGCCCTGCCCGATGCGCTCAACGACCTCGCCGACTGGCAGGAAAAACAGGCAGCCTTTCAAAGCGAGATCAGGGGCGCGCTGGTATATCCGGTGATCTTGCTGGTGCTGGCATTCCTGGCCGTGACCGGCCTGCTGATCTTCGTGGTGCCGCGCTTTGAGCAGGTGTTTGCCGATCTGGGCGCTGCGCCGCCAGCCTTTGCCGCGGCAGTCTTTGCCACCGCACGCTTTGCCGCCAGGGCTGCGCCCCTTGCCCTGGCTGCCGGGTTTCTGCTTGTTCTCCTTGCCGGATGGTGGCTGCGCGGCGCCCAGGCGCGGCGCTGGCTGCATGGCCAATTGCACCGCCTGCCGCTCCTTGGCCCGCTGATGCGGGCCCTGCTGGCAGCCCGGTTCTGCCGGGTGCTGGCGGTGCTGCTGCGCAATGGCCTGTCCGCCGCGCCGGCCTTCCGCCTGGCCACGGCCAGCCTGACCGACGAATACGCCAAGACGCGGCTCGAGGCGGCACTAACCGAAGTGCGCCGCGGCGCCGCGCTGCCGGACGAGATTGCCAAGGCTGGCGTTCTGCCGCCGCTGGCGGTGGAAATCATCCGCGTTGGCGAGCAGACCGGCGATCTGGCCAAGGCCACCGAACGCCTGGCCGTGCTCTATGAAAACCGCCTGGAGCGCGGCGCCAGCACCGCCGTGCGCCTGGCCGAGCCTGCACTTATCGGTTTTGTCGGATTGATCGTCGGTGTTATCATCATCTCCATTCTTCTGGCTTTGGTCAGCGTCAACAATATTGGAATGTAAGATGAGCGAACGCGACAGCAAAACGCGCCCCGAGACAGCCAATGCGGGCTATACCCTGACGGAATTGCTGGTGGTGCTGGTGATTCTGGGCCTGCTGGTGGGGCTGATCGCACCGCGCTTTCTGGGCCAGATCGGCAAGTCGAAGCCCAAGATTGCCAAGGTGCAGATTTCCAACCTGGCGACGGCGCTGGACTATTATCAGCTTGACACCGGCAGCTATCCGCCGCCCTCGGCCGGGCTGTCGGCGCTGGTGCAGGCCCCGCCCAATGTGGAAAACTGGGCCGGCCCCTATCTGAAAACCAGAAAGGTGCCGCTCGACCCCTGGGGCCACCCCTATCTTTACCAGCTTGACCCCAATGGCAATTACATCATCAAGTCCCTTGGCGCCGACAACCGGGAAGGCGGCGATGGCAAGAATGCCGATATTTCCTCCGCCCAGAGCTAACGGGTATACACTGGCGGAATTGCTGGTGGTGCTGGTCATTCTGGGCCTGCTGACCGCCATTGCCGCGCCGCGGATCGCCACCCGTTCCGATGCACAGGTCATGCGCCAGCAAAGCATGCGCCTGGCCTCCCTGCTGCGCAGTGCCAGGCTGGAAGCCCGGCGCGAGGGGCTGAGCCGCAAGGTGTATATCGACCCGCAGGCGGGCATGGCCTGGATAGACGGCGAGGCAAGGCGGCTGCGCCTGGACCCGGCGGTCAGCCTGACCGCCACCGGCGCGGAGCGGGAATCCTCTGGCGGCGCCATCGGCATCCGGTTTTTCGCCAATGGCATGAGCACGGGCGGCGAGGCCAATCTGCAACTGGGCGCCATCAAGCGCACCATTGCAGTGATCTGGGCCGATGGCGAGGTGCGTCTTGAAGAGGGCTGAGCACAAAGGCGGGCAGGCGCCGGGGCGCGGCGGCTTCACCCTGGTCGAGGCCGTGGTGGCGACGGCGCTGGCGGCCATGGGCTTTGCCCTGGTGTTTCAGGGACTGGGCGGCGCCGCCCGCCTTCTGGGCGCCAGCGGCCAGAGCGCCAGGGCCGTTCTGGTGGCCTCCTCCGTGCTGGCCGAAGCCATGCAGGAGCAGGAAGAGACCAGCGATGAAGGCGTCACCGATGGCATCGCCTGGACCGTCACCTCCAGCGTGCTGGTGCAGCGCGGCGATGGCGTCAGGCTGTTACGCTATACGGTGCTGGCCGAGGGTGTGCATGGCCGCCAGGTGCGCCTGGTCAGCGAGCGCACCGTGCCCGCCATGGATGCAAACACGCCATGACGGCGCCCCGGCAGAGGCTTTCGCGCCGCGCCGGCCTGACCCTGGCCGAATTGCTGGTGGCGCTTGTCATTGGCGGCCTGACCCTGGTGATTACCGCCCAGGCGGCCAGTTCCGTGCGCCAGTGGGGTGCACGCCTCACCCGTGAGGAACAGGCCAACAGCAAGACGATGGTGCTGTATCAGTTTGCCGCAGATGTGCTCTCCCAGGCCCTGCCCTTGCCGTTCAGGGACGAGGACGGGCAGGAATCGGTGCTGTTCGAGGGCGGCGAACACGCGGTGCGCTTTGTGCGCGCCGAGCCCGGCTATCCGTCCCGCGCCGGCTTGTACCAGTATCATCTCCATGCAGCGCGCACCGGGCAGACATGGTCGCTGGTGCTGGAGCGCAGCCTGTTGACCGCGCCAGCGCAGTTTGGCGCCATGGAGGAGCCGGTCAGCCTGACCCTCTATGAGGGGCCGCACGCACCGGGCTTTGCCTATTTTGATGGTGCGGACTGGCAAACGGCCTGGCCCCGCTCCGCCCGGCCGCCTGCCCTGGTGCGCTTTACCCTGCAGGGCTGGCCCGGCCTCAGCATTGCCGTGCCGCAAGCCGCCGCTGCGCCGGGCGCAAGAACAGCGTCAATTGCCGCTGAAGAGGGGGCGGCACGGCGCAAGTCCGCCCCGGGAAAGGCCAGACCGTGAACAGCAACCGCAAAGGCTTCATCCTGCTTCTGGTGGTGGCGGTGCTGATCAGCGCCGCGGCGGTTCTGGCCCTTGCCTCCCTGTCGGTGCGCCTGCAGGCGCGCGAAACCGGCACCAGCGCCGATCTGGCGCAAATCAGCGCCGCCATGGACGCTGTGCTGGCGCGCGCGGTGCTGGGGCTTGAGGACAATCCGCCGCTCTATGCGGACGGGCGCGCCTATGAATTTGCCATCAATGGCGTGCAGAGCACCTACCGGATCATTGATACTAGCGGCCTGATCGACCTCAATGGTGCCAGCGAGGCCCTGCTGGCGGCCTTGTTCGAACGTCTGGGCCAGAGCGTCCCCGATGCCGAAACGCTGGCGGCGGCCATTGCCGACTGGCGTGATGGCGATGACACGCCGCGCGGCCGCGGCGCCGAGCGGCGCGCCTATCGCAATGCCGGCCTGCCGGGGCCGGGCAACCGGCCCTTCCTCCATGTCAGCGAAGTCCGCGGCGTGCTGGGCATGAATGCCGCCCTCTATGCCGCCGCCGCGCCCTATCTGACGGCGGGCGCGGGCGTCAAGACCCCCAGGGCCCTCACCGCCCCGCCCGTGGTGCTGGACATCCTGGATATCGACACGGAAAAGCGCCGCGACATTCTGGAGCGCCGCCGCACCAGCCGCCCGCCGCCAGGGGAAGAGGCCGCACCAGCCAGCGATGGCAAGGGGAAAGGCAAGGCAAGGACCGGCAGCAAAGGCGCCCGGCGCTATCTTTTGCTGATCGACGCGCACCTGCCCGGCGGCGCCCGCGCCGCGCGGCGCATGGTTTTCTCAACTGGACCGCGGCCCGGCAGTTATGCCATTCTTTCCTGGCAGGCTTTGCCCTATGGCAAGGCCCGCATGCTATATGATGCGGACCTGGGGTCATGACACGGTTTAAGTCCCTAAAGACACTCTGGCAGGCCTGGACGCGGCGCTTTGACGAGGCGGCGGCAGAATTGCCGCTGATCGGCGCCTGGTTCCGGCCCAAATGGAGCATTGTCATTGCCCATGGCGATGGCCGCTTCACCATGCCGGACGGGGCGGGCGGCGAGGTTCCGCTGAGCGCAGAGCAATTGCGCCAGCTGGGACGGCAAAAGCGCATCTGCCTGCGGCTGGACCGTGATCTGGGCCAGCAGCGCGGCATCGTCCTGCCGCTGGCGGCGCGTGATGATCCTGCCGGGGCCATTGCCCTCTCTGCGGAACAGTATTTCCCCTTTCCCGGGGATGACACCGCCTTTGCGGTGGCAGACGGCGTGCGCCCGGCCGGGGAAGGCCACGGCCTGTTCCAGGTCAGTTTTGCCAGGCGCTCGCTGCTTCAGAAGGTGTATGAACAGGCCCGGGCTGCGGGCCTTGCCCCCAGGGCCGTGGATGTCATCGGCACCGATCCGCTGGCGCCGGTCAGCATTGATCTGCTCAGCGGCACGCGCGCGGGCGGCGGCAACAGCGCCAGCCAGCTCCTGCTGGCCTTGAGCGCAGTCCTTCTGGCCATTGCCCTGGTCAATGGCGCCTTCTCCGCCCTGGTGCTGGCGCCGCAGGCAGAGCGCCTGCAGGCGGCGGCAAGGCCGGGGACGGCCGATCAGGCGCTGGTGCAGAAAAAGGCCAAGGCGGCAGCGCCTTCGGTGCTCGCCATCTGGCGCGCCGCCACCCATGCCCTGCCCGACAGCGCCTATGCGCAATACCTGCTCTATGAGAAAGGCCATTTGCGGCTGGCCGGCAAGGCCGATGATGCCGCCGACCTGGTCAATCTGGTGGAGGCACAGCCATTGTTTCACGACACCAGCTTTGCCGCTGCCTCGATCAAGGATGCCCAGGGCAAGGAAAGCTTTGATCTGCTGACCCGTGTCGGCAAAGGCAGGGCGCCATGACGGCCCGGCAGAGCAATCTTGCAGTGCTGGCGCTTGGCGGCCTGGTTCTGGCGCTGAGCCTGTATGCGGCGCTGTTCACCGGCCTGCAGGCCTGGAGCCTGTATCAACGCATTCAGGCGGGCACCAGGGCGCAAAGCGCACAGGTGCACGAAACCGTGCTGCCGTCGCGTTATCTCATCGAGGCGGCATCGCATGGCGCGGCCGGAGCGGCCTTGCTGGCGCGCTTGCGCGAAGCGGCGCGCCAGGCCGGGGTGTCCCTGCAACGGGCCGAGCCGCGCGCTGCCGACCCCGCCGACCCGCACAGCGTCAAGATTTCCGCCCAGGCCAGCGGCCCGGCCCGCGGCCTCGCCGCCTTTTTGCATGCCATAGAAGCAAAACCGCCGGCCCTCATCATCCAGCGCGCCCGGCTGGAAGCGGACAAGGACAAGACGATTTCAATCGACATTCTGGTTGCCGCCCGCGCCCGTTACCGGGAGGACGGCAGATGACCCGCCGCATGGCCTGGATGCTGGGGCTTGCCGCGGTGCTCGCTGCCGCGCTGGTGCTGGACCGTTTTGTGCTCAAACCCGCCAGCCCCGCGGCGGTCACGGCCCCGGTGCACCGCACGGCCCGGGCAAAGCCCGGCGCCGCACCCGCACCCCCTGCGCCCGGCAAGGCATTCTTGCCGCCCTTGTCCACGTTCAGCGAAATCTGGACGCGGCCCGTTTTTTCCCCCTCGCGGCGGCCCGAGGCGGTCATGGCCACGGTGCGCACACAGGCGGCTCCGGCAAGCGGCAATACGCAGAGCCCGCCCGCCCTCAAGATTGTCGGCGTCGCCATCGGCCCGGCGGGCGGCGCGGCCCTGGTGCGCGCCGGCGGCAATATGGTCAAGCGCTATTATGTGGACGATACGGTTGCGGGCTGGACCATCGAGCAGATCACGCCGGAGACTGTCACCGTGTCACGCAATGGCGCGCGCTGGCTCTTGCCTGTCGGCGCCCAGCAATAGGCCTGACCCAATCCGTCAAGGCGCGTCGGTGCGCACGGCAAAGTTCGTGGCGCCGCGGACCACGCCAAGGCTGTCCTTGAAGCGCACGAAAATGCGGCTGTTTGCCGGGTCAAAGGGAATATCCCCTGTTGCTGTGGCAAAAACACCGAACGTGCGGGTTTCGCCGGTGGTCGAGGATATCGTCAACTCGGAGACGGGGTTGGCCTTGCAAAGGCTGGTCACAGGATCGGTTTCGCAGACAAACAACAGCAAAGGCAGGCCCTTGCCGCCATCATCAGCGCTGAGCTTCAGGATGCCGCCCGGGCCAAGCGCTGTGGTGGCAACCACCGCGGATTCGGAGCCGGACGGGCCCGGAATGGAAACCACGCCATCGCCTGTTGTCGTCAGGCCGATGGCCAGCATTTCCTTTGGCGCCAGCTTGCCGGACGAGAGAATGAAACTGTTCACGCCCGTGACCACGCTCGAGCCCGTGCCCTCGTCGCACCGGGCCTGAATGCCCAGTTCCTGCTGGCTCAGTTCCACAGAGGGCGTCACCGCAAAGACAAAGGTTTGCGATGCGCCCTTGGCAATGTTGACCGGTGTGTTCTGAGTGCCGGTTGCGGTATTGGACGCATCAGTGGTCTGATAGCTGAAGCCGCCCTGAAAGGCGCCCGGCTGCAGGGCAAGAAAGCAATTGCTGCCATCGCCGCTGCCGGCATTGATCACCGTCATGAAGGCCGTGGCCGGGGTGCCAACCTTGACGGACCGGGCATAGGGCAGAACCGCCGTCACCAGGTTGGGCAAGGCGGCGTTGGCCGCATTCCAGCCCAGCCGGACCAGACCGGCAGCGCCAGCCTTGCCGTCCACAGCAATATGGTAGACCGTGCCTGAAGTGGCGGTAAACGTGACCTGGCTTGTGGTCTGGCCTGCCCCCGCATCATCATTGAGGACAACGACCTTCAGGGCATTCACCGCTGAACCTGTATAGACCGCCATACGCGTGTCAAAATCAGAACCCTCGGTGTTGAAGACGAAATCGCCATCGGCCGGAGCCGTCCAGTCAAACCAGACGGATTGGCTGGCGGCCTGACCGGCATGGCCAGGCTCGCCGGTTTCGGCCGTGGCATTGGCCGTGTGCGAATCCGCATGGCCTGATGCGCCCGAAATGGCTGTTGCACTGGCGAAATTGTCATTGCCGGCCGCGCCGGATGCGCTGATGGCGAGGGACACATTGCCTGCGGCGCCGTTAAACCCATCAACGGAAATATAATAGACGGTGCCCATGGTCGCAGCAAAGGTGATTTTTGAGGTCAGCACGCCATTCGGATTATCCTCGTCGTCATTATGGGCAATATTGGTCAGGGCATTGACGGCGCTGCCGGTATAGATGCTCATCATGGTATCAAAATCACTGCCCGCCGTGCTGATGTCAAAATTTGCACTGACCGGCGCCGTCCAGCGGTACCAGATCGACGCGCCGCCGGCATTGGTGGAGCCATTGTCCACGATCATGTCCGGCTCGCCCGTTTCCTTGTCAGCACCGGTGCTGCTGCCCGCCATGGAGACTTGCAGGCCGGTCAGGGCCAAGGCATCAGCAAAATCATTATTGGGCAAAAAGTTGGCTGTGGCGCCGACGGGGCGCACCGAAGTGTCCGCGCCGACGGCAAAGGTCACACTGCCATCGTCAGAGCCAAAGCCGCCGCCGGCAAATTGCGCCGGATCAATCGAGACAACCACAGTCTCGCTGGCGCCTGCAGCCAGGGTGCCGCCGCTCTTGTCCAGCACAATGAAACCCTTGTCGGCGCTGGCGCTCCAGGTCACCGCGGCGCTGCCATTGTTTTTCAGCGTATAGGTCTTGGAGCCAAAGCTGGCTGAATCGCCCGGGGTGCCAATGGTGAAAAACCCTTCTGCCGGGGTGATCGCCAAAGTGCCAATGCCGGCGCCACCGCCATTTTGCAAAAGCGCATTGGCCAGATCAACGCGGATCCGCGGCTTGTAGAGCAAATTGCGGCTGTCCAGAACCGGCTTGCCTGTGGCCTTGAGCGCATCTTCAATATCCTGCACGCTGGCCGACGGATTGGCCGCCTTCAACAGTGCAAAGGCACCTGCAACATGCGGTGTCGCCATGGACGTGCCGCTGGCCACAGTGCTGTAGCTGACCCCGTTCACTGCCGGGTAGGCGGCGCGGATGGACACCCCCGGCGCCAGCACATCCACCAATGGCGACGAATTGGAAAAACTGGCAACCGCGTCCTGCTTGCTGGTGGCGCCAACGGTGATGGCGGTGGAAATGCAGCCCGGGAAGCTGACAGCATCCGTGAAGCTCTCATTGCCGGCGGCAATCACCGTGGCCACGCCCTTGTTGCGCAACTGGTCGATCAAGCCCTTTTCCTGGATGGCCGTCACATTATCAGTGTCGCAGGCGGCGCTGGCCTGGCCGCCGCCCAGGCTCATGTTGATGGACGCAATCTTCAGGGCCGTGGCATTGGACAAGACATAATTCAGACCGGCGATGATATCGGAATCAAAGGCCCGCAGGCACGGCGCGGAATTCGGATCCGGCGGATTGTTGTCCGGATCGCATTGCGCCGGATCGGTCACCTTGGAAAACACCTGGACCGCCACCAGATTGGCACCCTTGGCAACGCCATTGAGAGCAAAGCCGTTACTGGTGGTGTATGGCCCGCCCATGGCAGTTGACGCCACATGGGAGCCGTGAAAACAGCCATCAATCCCTTCTGTTGTCCCTTGGGTCGCCGGGTCATCCACCGGGCAATTGGTGCCCGCTGTGCCGCCGGTTTGCTGGTCCGTGCCATCGGGGCACAGGGATACGGCGCTGTTGGCTGTATCGGTCGTCGAAAAACAGGCTGAGCCCACCACCTTGCCCGCCATCATGGTGTGATCGTGTGACGAGCCGGTGTCGAGCACGGCGACGGCATAATCGGCACCATCCGAGCCCGTGGCCCAGACCACGGGGGCGCCGATCAGAACGGTGGAGTCATTCAGCATCGGCTTGCGGAGCTGGTCCGTGACAATCCCGGTGACGCGCGGGTCCGCCGCCAGCCTTTGCATTTCATCCCGGGTCAGGGACAGCGCCATGCCTGGCACATCGTGAAACTTGCGAATCAGCGTGGGCCGGTCCTGGGCGGCAATGCGAACGCCCATTCCCGAGGCATCAATCAGGTTTGCTCCAAAAACCTCTTGCAGAACCGAATCGCGGATCGCGGCAATCTGTGCGGACTGTCCCGCATGTTTGCCGCCAAGGCCCTGCGGCGCTCTGGCCTGCGGCACGGCGAAGCCGACGATCACCCGCACCCGTTCCCCGGCATTGGCGCGCTCAAGGCTCTTTGCGGTCAAATTGATCTTGCCGGCTTGCGCCCAAGTCCCCGATGCCAGGCCAAGCAGGACAGCAACAGCAGCAGCAAAGAGACGAAAGCGCATGGGAAAAACTCCGAAAACGGGCAGGCCAGGCAGGCCATGAAGGCAACCGCACACTTCAAGCGTGCGGAACGGCGTTCAGTTTATAGTCCCGGCTTCTTTGTGCAACCGTGAATTTCCAACAACGCGCATCACGAAAATGTGTTCACCCAAAAGGGGCTGGGCTGTGGTTGAAAAAATACGGGACAAATCCGTCAAAACGGTATAGTGTGTTTCTGGTCTTTGCTTGCGCTCTTATGCGGCAATGGCGTGCCGCATCAGATCAGGCCGTTATCACTGGGGGAAGCATAAGATGCGTGCCTTTGTCTATAGCCTTTTGATCCTGAGCCTGTTCATCAGCACGCACGCCTGGGCCGGATCCCTGTGGCAGATGCAGGAAAGTGGCAAGGCTGTCCAGGCCGGGCCTGCGCAGAGCCTTGCCGCCAGGAGCGGTTTTGAGACCCGCGCCATCACCCTGAACACGAACGGCATGTTCGCCATGCGCCCCGGCGAGCAGGCGGATATCGCCCTGCCAGGCGGCATCAGCACCACGGCGGTGATGGACCGCATCAAGACCCACACCCTGGGCGGGCATTCCTGGCTTGGCTGGGCCGGTTCTGGCGGGAAACGCGGCCGCATCATCATGACCGAGGTCAACGGATTCACCTTTGGCTCGGTCATTTACGCCAACCAGCATTACCTGATCGAACCGGCGCAAGGCAGCTCCGGCTATGTGATTTTCAACACGTCAGCCCCCGGCGTTCACGAAGTGGCGCTTGACAAGGACCAGATGGTGCCGCCGCCGCATCCGGCCGCGGCCAAGGCCGGATCCTCCGCGGGCGGACCGGCCGCGCCCCAGGCCAGCGGCGCCAATGGCGCGGTTGATGTCGGCATATTCTATCATTCCAGCATGCGCGACCGCTGGGGCCTTGGACTTTCTGCGCGGCTGCAGTTTCTGGTGCAGGTGTTTGATACCGCGATGATTGACAGCGGCACCTCCATCCGCGCCAATCTGGTGCACATCAGCGAGGTGACCGGTACCCAGAACAAGAAGAACGGAGACACCTTGCAGGATTTGACCAATGGCGTCAGCAATGCCGATGGGGATTTTTCCGGTGTTGCCGCCATCCGCACGGCCAAGGGCATTGACATCGTCACCTATATCCGCCGCTTCAAGGCCTCGACCCATGTCTCTTGCGGCCAGGGCTGGCTTAATGGTGCATCGGGCTCTCATGTCCTTGGCGCGTCCGACAAACCGTTTGGCTATAATGTTGTCAGCGATGACAAGGACGTCGATGCCTCCGGCAACTCCTTTTCGTTTTGCTCCATCTTCACCTTGGCCCATGAAGTCGGCCACAATATGGGCAATAACCATGATACTGCCGACAGTCCGGAAGACGGCGTGTTCAGCTATTCCCATGGCTATGTGGTGCCCGGGCAGTTCAAGACCATCAATGGCACCGGTTCTGATACCCGGCTTGGGTTTTTCTCCAATCCGTCCTTGAGCAAATGCACCAGCAGCAATGGCGGCTCGACCGCGGCCTGCGGCACGGCAAGCGCCGACAATGCGCGCTCCATGCGCGAACAGGGCAAGAATGTCGGCGCGTTCAACACGCCCGCGCCGCGTCTTGTCTCCTCGGTTCTGCCGGTCAGCCGCTCCATCAAGTCCACTGCCACGGCCACCGCCTTTGCCGCCGTCATCAACCCTGCGGGAAGCGGCACGGCGACAGGCTGCAAGCTGGGCCTGCCAGGCGCCGCACCGGGCGTGTTCAGCTATCAGACCACGACCCCGGCCAATGCCTTGACCGGAACCGCCGACACGCCGGTGGACATTCCCGCTGGCGGGATACAGAACTTCATCTTTTCCATCACCCCGGGCGCAGCCTATTCGGGCTTCTCCTCGACCCTGCCCTTTGACACCTTTACCGGCAATGATCTGGCCATCGAGTTCTCCTGCACCAACCGGCAGTCGGCAGAATCCATAGCCGGGCTGAATACGCTCACCTTCCTGGCCGACACCAATGATGTCATGGACGTGATTGCCCTTGCGGCAACGCCCACGGCCGATGGCATCGTCAACACCGGCGGCGGCACCGAGGCCTTTACCGTCGCCGTCACCAATATCGGCATTCCCGGCACTGTGGATGTGACCGGCGAAACCAGTTCGTCTGACGTCACCGCCACCGTGAAGGTTTGCGAAACGGACCCGGTCACCAGCGTCTGCAAGGCGCCGCCTGCGGCCATGGTGTCCCGCACCCTGGCCAAGGACGAAACGGCGACGTTCGGATTTTTCGTGACGGAAACAGCGCCGATCACGGCCGATTTTGCCAAGAAGCGCATTTTTGCCCGCTTCCGCGAAGGCGGCGTGCTGCGCGGCGCCACATCGGTGGCTGTGCGCACCGGCCCCTGAGCCCGGCCCTGCCGCGCCAGGGCGCATTGTTGCGATCGCCTCACCATGCGTGTATGGTGTGCCTGCGCACGTTTTGCGGCACGGAGGCTTTCTATGCGAAACCGGTTGTTGAGTCTGGCGATTGGCGCGCTGAGCCTGTCGGCTGTTGCCATGCACGCGCAGGCCGAGGTCACGGTCAGGACCGTTGATGGCGGCTGGCAGGTCAAGGCCAGCAATGAGCCCTTGACCGGCGTTCTGGACGCCATTGCCAAACGCGCCGGGATCAAGGTCAGCGGCACCGCGAAACTGATCGACGATCCGGTCATGACCGGTGTCTACCAAGGCAGTCTGCAGAGCATCCTGCAGCGCTTGCTGCGTGATTCCGACTATGCCTTTGAAACTGCGGCCACAGCACAGGGCGGCAACCGCATCACCCGCCTGGTGGTGCTGTCCGGCACCAAGGGCAAGGCGGCGCCGCGCCGGGCTGTCAAAACCGCGCGGCGGCTGCCACCGGCACAGCAAAAGGCGCATCCGCTGACGGCTGAAGAAAAGCGCCAGGGCGAACGGGTCAATGCCCTGCTGGCCCAGCGTGCCCGGGTTGGCGCCGGCCTGCAAAACCCGGAAACAACGGACAACAGCAACAAGACTGGCGCCGGCGGCTCGGGCATCACCCGCAATCCGGATGGCAGCTTTGACATCTCGCCGGAAGCCCAGGCGCGCATGGCCGAGGCCACCCGCAAGGCGCAACAGGATCTGCAGGCCCTGGTCGCAGCGATCCGGCGCAATGAGCAAAACCGCAATGGCGGGGACAATTAGCGCTACGCCTTTGGATCAGCACCCTGGCCTTCACAATCATGCGAAGGAAAGCGGAGCCGCGTGGTCTCCCCATTGCGCCAGCGCAGCAGCGCTCCGGCCTGCCCGAAATGACGCAGGATTGGTGCAATCCGGCCCTTGGCAGTGACCGCCAGGGCCGTTGACAGGGCATCGGCAAGGGCAGCGCTGGGGGCAATAACGCTGATGCTGCTGATCCCGGCGGAGCTGCGGCCGCTGTGCGGATTGATCAAATGGCTGAACCGCCCGGCCGCGTCGAACTGGGTGCCGGCGCCTGCCGATGTGGCAATGGCGCCGCCGCGCAATTGCACCGTCTCCTCCAGCCTCCAGGGTGCGCGCGGGGCGGACAGGCCGATCACCCAGGGACGGCCCGAAGAGCGGGGGCCCAGGGCGCGGTATTCCCCAAAATTGACCAGGCAATGCGCCAGCCCGAAGCGCTTCAGCACGGCGCTGGCCTGATCGGTGATATAGCCCTGGGCGATGCCGTTCAGTGTCAACGCCATGCCCGGCCGGAGCAGGTGCACGCTGGTGCGGCCAAGACGCACGGCCGAGAAGCCGGTGCGGGCACGCGCGGCAGCGATGGCCTGCGGCGGCGGGCCATCCGGGTCAGCGCCCGGCGTGCTGAAATGGCTGGCATAGAGCGCAAACAGCGGCTGAATGGACGGATCAAACGCCCCGTCTGTGGCCGCATGCAGTCTCTGGCTGCAGCGCAGCAGATCAAGAAGTGGCGCGGGCGCACTGGTCAGGGCGCCATGGGCGTTCAGGCGCGACAAGGCCGAGTCGGACCGGTGCAGGCTGAACACCCCTTCCAGGGCGCGCACCCGCGCCAGCACGGCCGCCAGCGCCCGGCGCGCAACGGCTGCATCATCATGGTGCAGCACCAGGCTGGACTCAGCGCCCATCAGCCGCCCGGACCAGTGCACCGGCGTTAGTCCGCCCCCGGGCCCTTGCTGCGCCAGGGCAGGACGGCCAAGGGCGGCCAGAGCCGCGCCGCTGCCCGCCGCCGCCAGATGCAGGAAACGCCGCCGCCCCATGGCGGCGCCGGACCCGGTCTGGTCAGTTGATCTGGATAGATTGCACTTGCGTATCATTCTTAACTCTATAGCCGTAAAAAGACCTGTTGCAAAGGGCCCCGGTGTTTCTCATGCCTGCAGCAAAATGGCCACAGAGATCCATGCCTGCTGCAAAGCAGGCCTGTGCTTCGACCCTGTTGCAAAGTGGTTCCCGTGTTCCGTGCCTGTTGCACGGCGGGGCAGCAATTCAAAACAGAAATGCACATCATCTGACGCCAGCATCACCGCCTGCCTGGATCGACAAACTGGCCTCCAATGCGTTGACTCTAAACAGATTTACGAATCTGTATCCCCTGTTGGATCAATGCCAGCCCTGAGCGGGCTGGCGCTTCCGCCAAAGCCCAAAAGGCGATCCTGAAACGGCAAAACAGGGGCGCGCATCCCCGGTCCTGCCCGGGCTGCGGTGCGTTTTCCGGCAAACGCTGAAAACGTGATGATCCAGCGGGCGCCCACCTGCGCCTGGCCATTGCGGCGGGCGGCGCCGGATTGGTGCGGGTGGTCGGACTCGAACCGACACTCCCGGAGGAACGGCATTTTGAGTGCCGCGTGTCTACCAATTCCACCACACCCGCACGAGAGCGGTTTTATACAAGACTGCGGCAAAGGCAATACGGATTGTCTGCCATGCCCGCGCCTTTCCATCTGGTCAGAGCGCGCCGGATATGGCACCTGAGCCTCCTGTATTTCCAGAAGCGGGGATGGCACCATCATGAAAACCAGATTGCGCGACATGGCCCGCGGCAAATATGCCTGGCCCCTGCTGGCGCTGGTCGCCTTTGTGGAAAGCTCCATTTTTCCCATCCCTCCCGATGTCATGCTCATTCCCATGGTGCTGGCAGACCGGCGCAAGGCCTGGCGCCTGGCCGGTGTGTGCACGCTGGCCTCGGTCGCGGGCGGTGTTCTGGGCTATCTGATCGGCGCCTTTGCCTGGAGCACTGTCGGCCAGCCGCTGCTGTCGCTGTATGGCAGCACGCAAAGCTTCGAGGCATTTCAGGCCTGGTTTCATCATTACGGCTTCTGGGCAGTCTTTGGCGCCGGGCTGACTCCCTTTCCCTACAAGGTCATCACCATTGCCAGCGGTTTTTCCCATATCAATCTGGCCGTGTTCATGATCGCCAGCGTGCTTTCCCGCGGCGGCCGCTTCTACCTCGAGGCCGCCTTGCTGCGGTTTTTCGGCGAACACGCCAGGACCCTGATCGAGCGCCATTTTGCGCTGCTGGTCACGGCGATATTCCTTGTTCTCCTGCTCGGCTTTGCGGCCGTCAAATGGCTGTTCTGACGCGGCCACACGCCGCAGGCAGGGCTCTTGGCAGAACGCGGTTTGCGGCTATGCTGCACGCCATGACCATGCGCATGTGTTTCACCCCGCGGACCTGGCCCGTGCTGGCTGCCATTGC
>JALWUB010000288.1 GCA_026993275.1 Robiginitomaculum sp.
TGATCGATTGCCATTCCATGCCCTCGGCCAGCGCCGCCGCCAGCCCGGCCGGAACAGCGGATTTTGTCCTGGGCGATGATTATGGCCGTGCCTGCCATCCCGCCCTGGCGGATCATGTGGAACAGGTTCTGATGGACATGGGCTATCGGGTGGCGCGCAACGCCCCCTATGCCGGCGGCTATTCGACGGTGCGATACGGACAGCCAGGCCGGGGCAGGCAGGCCTTGCAGATCGAGATCAACCGGGCGCTCTACATGGATGAGCGGAGCCTGGAAAAAACCGCCGGGTTTTTTGATCTGCGCAAGGATCTGGACCGCCTGTGCGAAAGCATTTGCACTTTTGCCCGCACCATGGCGGCCGGGGCCTGCCGATAAAAAAACCGCGCCGGTAAACGGCGCGGCAAAGGTTATGTAGGGAGGAAACGTCCCGAAGGACGGCGGCGCGCGGCGCCGCAACGAATCCAAGGATATATTGCAACGCACAAAAATCAAGGGTGCGCTGCACAAAAATCAGTCTGCCGCTATCTTTTTCACCAGGCGCCGTGATAGCTGACGCTTCCTGCACATCCGGCTTAGGGAAGCGCCATGCGCAACATCGCCATTATTGCCCATGTGGACCATGGCAAGACCACGCTGGTGGACCAGATGCTGCTGCAAACCGGTGTGTTTGCGGCCCATGAGGCGCGCCCGGAACGGGCCCTGGACAGCATTGATCAGGAGCGCGAGCGCGGCATTACCATCATGGCCAAGTGCGCCGCGGTGACGTGGAACGGCGTGCGCATCAACATCATCGACACGCCGGGCCATGCCGATTTTGGCGGCGAGGTGGAGCGCATCTTGTCCATGGTCGATGGCGCGGTTCTGCTGATTGATGCGGCCGAGGGGCCGATGCCGCAGACCCGCTTCGTGCTGGCCAAGGCGCTCGGCCTGGGGCTGAAGCCGGTGGTCGTGCTCAACAAGGTGGACCGCACCGGCGCCGACCCGCAAAAGGCCCTGAATGCGGTGTTTGATTTGTTTTCCGATCTTGGCGCCAGTGACGAGCAACTGGACTTTCCCTATGTCTATGCCGCCGGGCGCGATGGCTGGGCCAGTCTCGAGGATGGCGTCATCGGCACGGACCTGGCGCCCCTGTTCGAAACCATCATTGCCCATACGCCGCCGCCGCAAGCCGCCGCGCGCGCCAGCGAACCCTTCACCATGCTGGTGTCCATGCTCGATGCCAGCCCCTATGTGGGCCGGGTGCTGACCGGGCGCATTGAAAGCGGCACGATCCGCGTGGGCGACCAGATCAAGGCGCTGGCGCGCACCGGCGAGACCATCGAGCGGGCACGGCTGTCCAAGCTTTATGTCATGCAGGGCATGGAGCGGGTTCCAGCCGACGAGGTGCGTGCGGGCGACATTGCCGCGATTGCCGGTCTGGCCACCGCCAATGTCGCCGACACCCTGGCCGCGCCAGAGGTGCATATACCGGTCGCGGCGCCGCCCATTGATCCGCCAACCATGGCGGTGACCGTCTCCATCAATGATTCGCCGTTTGGCGGGCGCGAGGGCGACAAGGTGCAGTCGCGGGTCATCCGCGAACGGCTGATGCGCGAGGCGCGCGCCAATGTCGCCATCGAGGTGCGTGAGGCGGCCACCGGCAAGGACGCGCTGGAGCTGGCCGGGCGCGGCGAGTTGCAATTGGGGGTGCTGATCGAAACCCTGCGCCGCGAGGGCTTCGAGCTTTCGGTGTCGCGGCCGCGCGTTCTCGTCCGCACCGACGAGGCCAGCGGCGAAAAGCTCGAGCCGTTCGAGGAGGTGGTCTGCGATGTCGATGAGGCCCATGCCGGTGCCGTCATTGAAAGCCTCACCGCGCGCAAGGCGGACCTGGTGGAAATGAGCCCGGCAGGTGCTGGGCACACGCGGCTGGTCTTTGATGCGCCATCGCGGGCGCTGATCGGCTATGGCGGGCAGTTTCTGACCGAAACCCGCGGCCGCGGCGTGCTCAACCGGGTGTTCTCGCACTGGGGCAAGTGGCGTGGCGTCATTGAGGGGCGGCGCAAGGGCGCGATCATATCCATGGTTGATGGCAAGGCCTCGGCCTTTGCGCTGATGAATCTCGAGCCGCGCGGGGCGCTGTTCATCGGCCCCGGCGAGCCGGTCTATGGCGGCATGATCATTGGCGAGGCCAATCGCGGCAATGATCTGGCCGTCAATCCGGTGAAGGGCAAGAAGCTGACCAATATGCGCGCGGCGGGCAAGGATGATGCGATCATTCTGACACCGCCGCGGCGTCTCACTTTGGAACAGGCCATTGCCTGGATCGCCGATGATGAGCAGGTCGAGGTCACGCCCACCGCCATCCGCATGCGCAAGACGGAACTTGACCCAATAAAACGCAAGCAAAATCAAAAGCTTCGCTGAATACGGGAATCCGGCACGGGTTTTGCTCCTTTCCGGTGTGGCGCCATGCAGGCGTCAGCCGGAAAAGAGAGAAAAACCATGGCCAATTTCATTGATGTTCATGTGGGGCGCCGCCTGCGCCGTCGCCGCCGTCTTCTGGGGCTGACCCAGCAGGGGCTGGGCGAGCAGGTCGGCATCCGTTTTCAGCAAATCCAGAAATATGAATGCGCTGCCAATCGCATCAGCGCCAGCCGCCTGTTCGATTTGTCAGAGGCGCTGCATGTGCCAGTGCAGTATTTCTATGAAGGCCTGCACGGGGAAGAGGCGGCCAATGACAGCGGCTGCCTGCCGGACGATGTTCTTGCACGGCGCGAAACCATGGAGCTGGTGCGGGCGTATTATGCCCTTGATGAAGGCCCGCGCCGCCGCCTGCTGGAACTGGCCAAGGCGATGAGCGGGGCGAACTCGCCTGCGGCCTGAAACTTTGCCTCGCCACGGCGCGGCGGGCAGGCTAACCTGCCGTCATGCCCGACACGCCCATGCCCGCATTGCTGAGCCCGCAGGACAGAGACCGTTACGGCGCCTTCGCCCGGCGTCTGGCGGAGGCTGCGCGCGTTCACACCCTGCAGGGCTTTGACCGGGGCATTGCCGCCACCGGCAAGCCCATGCGGGATGGCAGTTTCGATCCGGTGACCCGGGCCGACCGCGACGCCGAAGCAGCGATCCGGGCGCTGATCGAAGAGGCCTTTCCCGCCCATGGCATCCATGGCGAGGAATATGGCGTCAAGCCGGGGGCCAGCCCGCTCTGCTGGGTGCTTGACCCCATAGACGGCACCCGCGCCTATATCAGTGCGCTGGCCTGCTGGGGCACGCTGATTGCGCTGTGCAGGCATGGCCGCCCGGTGCTGGGGCTGATGGATTTGCCGGTGCCGGGAGAGTGTTTCATCGGCTTTGGCGATACGGCACAGCTTCTCGCCAACGGCACGGCGCGCGCCTTGCAGGTGCGCCCCTGCGCCGCTTTGGCCGATGCCACCATCAGCACCACGGACTCCTATCTGTTTTCGCCGGGCCGGGAACGCGACGCGTTTGAAGCCCTGCGCACCGCCTCGCGCCTGCAACGCTATGGCCTGGATTGCAGCGCCTATGGGGCGCTGGCGCGCGGCGGTCTGGACCTGGTGGTGGAAACCGGTTTGCAGGCCTATGATATTGCGGCCCTTGTGCCCATCATTGAGGGCGCAGGCGGCCAGGTGACCGACTGGCGCGGCGGCACGGCCTGGCAGGGCGGCCAGGTGCTGGCGACCGGGGATCAGCGGCTGCATGAACAGGCCTTGCGGATTTTGGCCCCGGCTGCCTGCTAGATTTTCCGCATTGATCAGGAGGGGCGTTCTGGCAGGCTTTTCGGGCGGGGATTCGCTGCGAAGGCGCCCTGTCATGCCCAAACCTTGCCCATGCCCACAAGCACATGACTGGAGCGCTTCCCGAAATCATCGCGGAAACGGTCGATCTGGTGCATCCGCTCGTGCAGGATTATCACAATCCCGATGTCGCCGTTCGCGAGATGCCGCCAATAGACGAAATGGCGCTGATAGCGGAAGAAGAACCCCTGCACGCCGAACTCGGCCGGAACGGGTTTTGACGCGACCCCGTGGGTGGCGATCTTGTCAAAGGCTTCAAACAGGCCGGTGATGTAGGCCCTGGCGTGGTCTTCGCCCCACCGGTTGCGTGTATAGCGGTAAATATCGTCGAGGCGAAGAGATGCCGCTTCCTGAATCCGGACAGCGGGCACCGGATCAGCCCCGGTTCCGCGCGATCACCTCGGCTGCGGTCAGTGGCTGGTAGCTCCCGTCCGGGGCGGCAAAGGCATGGGCCAGTTCGGCTTTCAGATGGTTGAACGCTTCGGCCTCGGCCCGTTCCTTGTCACGCCGGATCAGGTCGCGGATATATTCGCTGACATTCTCGTAGGATCCGCCTTCGCCGACATTGGCCGACACAAAATCACGCAACGCCCCACCGAGGCGGACGGTCATCGTGGTCGTTCCAGACATGGCACGGCACCTTTCTCGCTAGAGCGCTTCATGTTTTGATAGAATCAAAACCGCACTCTATCCTATTGTTTTGTCGCACTTCTTATCCGAAAACCGGTTCCCATCCCGGCTCAGGGGCCGGGACAGGCTTTTTCGGGAAGTGCTCTAGGCGTATTCAATATACTCAATATCGCACACAGAGCAAGTCTCGAACATGCTGCAGTGCCTTACAGATAGCCCTCTTCGAGCAGGTCCTTAAGATGCAGGGCCGCCACCGGCTTGCCGTCCTCGACAACGAACACATTGGCAATGCGGCGCGCTGTAAGCTGGGCGATGACATCGCTGATGCGGTCCTGGCGGCTGACGCACCAGGGGTTGGCGGTCATCATGTCGGCGGCGGTCTTGTCGAAG
>JALWUB010000289.1 GCA_026993275.1 Robiginitomaculum sp.
CGCGAATGTCATCGACGCCGGTATGGGACGCCGCGTCCATTTCCATCACATCCACATGGCGCGACTCGGCAATGGCGGCGCAGTGCACGCCGGGCGGGTCCAGGTCGATGCAGGGCGCATCTACGCCGTCGCGCTGATAGTTCAGCGCCCGCGCCAGCAGCCGCGCCGTGGTGGTCTTGCCGACGCCGCGCACGCCGGTGAGCATGAAGGCATGGGCGATGCGCCCGGCGGCAAAGGCATTGGTCAGGGTGCGCACCATGGGCTCCTGGCCAATGAGATCGGCAAAGGTTTGCGGCCGGTATTTGCGCGCCAGCACCCGGTAGCCGCCCGGCGCCGGGCCGGTTTCGGGCAGGTCCAGGCCAAGGCCCGGCGCGTCGTCGTCGCTGGCAGGTTGCGGTGCTGGGTCAGAATCGGCGGTGCTCATGGCTCAAGACTAACCTAGCCCGGCTCTGCGCGCCAGTGAAAGCGGTGCAGATCAGGCTAGCAGGCCGCGGTGTTCGTGCAAGGCGGCCAGCAGCGCCTCGATATCGCTCATGTCGTTGTAAAGGTGCGCCGAGACGCGCAAGTTTCCATCGCGGCAGGAGGTGATGATGTTGTCTTTCTCCAGCGCCGCCACCAGGGCATGGTCATCCGTGCTCCTGATGGCCACCATGGGGCCATGGCGGGCATCCTCTTCAGGGCTGGCCAGCGTGCCGCCAAGCGCCCGGACGCCATCCTTGAGGGCGCGGTTGAGCGCCTGCACATGGGTGTGGATCTGGTCCACGCCCACATCCAGCACATAATCCAGCCCGGCCTGGGCCGCATAGAGGGCCGGCACAGAGGGCGTGCCCTGCTCGAACCGCCGGGCGGTGGGCGAGGGCTCATTGGCGTGGATGTTCATGGCATGAATGTCGGCCTGCGCAAACCAGCCGGTCTGGGCCGGATAGAGGCCCTCTATCAGGCTCTTGCGGGCATAGAAATAGCCAATGCCGGCACTGCCCAGCAGGTATTTCAGCGCCCCGCCCGCGAGAAAGTCCACGCCGGTTTCGCGCACATCAAAGGGCACCGCGCCAAGTCCCTGAAAGCCGTCCACCAGCACCAGCGCGCCAGCGTCATGGGCAATCTGGGCAATCGCCGCAATATCGTTGAGCGCGCCGTGGCGGTAGCAGACCAGCGGCACGGCGACGAGCACGGTGCGCTCGTCCACCAGTTCGCGCATGTGCTCAAGATCAAGCTGGCCGCCCTGTTCGCGCACATGCCTGACCTGCGCGCCGCGGGGCGCCAGCGCATGCCAGATCTGCGCTTCCGTCGGAAACGCCTGATCGGTGGTGACAATGACCGGGCGCGGCCCGGAAACATCCAGCGCGCTGGCGAGGCTGCTCATGCCCGCAGACGCCGAGGTGGTCACCGCCACTTCGTCTGCATCGGCGCCGACAAGCCGGGCAAAGCGGGCGCGCACGTCCTCATGGATGGCGCACCAGCCGGGCCAGTCGGCGCCCTTTGTCCTGCGGCAGGCCAGATAGTCGCCATAGGCCGCTTCCACCTGTCTGGCGAGGGCGCCATAGGAGCACGAATTGATATAGTGCCGGTGCGCAAAAATCGGAAAATCGGCGCGATACTGTTTCATGCTCATGATCTTATTTCCACACGGCGATCAGGATGATGACCGCTGGCACCACCAGGCGCAGGGTCCACAGCCACACGCTTTCCCAAAGCGGCGGCAGGCCGGACGTGCCGCGCACCAGCCGGGCCGCCACCCAGCCGGTAAACAGCGCGATCAAAAAGCCGTTCAGGGGCAAGAGCACGCTGGCAATGGAAAAGTCCAGCGTGTCGAAAATGCCCTTATGGGCAAAGCCCGGCACCGCCTTGAGCGGGATGAAGCCTTTCCAGATGTTGAAGGACAACAGCGCCGCAATGCCGATCAGCCAGGCACCCAGCCCGGTGACCAGCGTGGCCCTGACGCGATCCAGCCGCCAGTGCTCCTCGGCCCAGGCCACCACCGGCTGCAAGGTGCCGATGCCGGTGGTGAAGGCGGCAAAGAAGAGCAGCAGGAAGAATACCGCGCCAACGATGGCGCCGCCGGGCATGTGGCCGAATGCCGTGGGCAGGGTGACGAAGATCAGCCCCGGCCCGCCCGCCGGATCCAGCCCTTGCGCAAACACCAGCGGAAAGATGACCATGCCGGCCATCAGCGCCACGCCGGTATCGGCCAGGGCAATGACGCTGGCGGCGCGCACCAGCGACACCTCTTTGGGCACATAGGCACCAAAGGTGATCATGATGCCAACCCCGATAGCCAGCGAGAAAAACGCCTGCCCGGCGGCGAGGATGACGGTCTTGCCGGTGACGGCGGAAAAATCCGGCCGGAACAGGAAGCTCAGCCCCCGCGCCGCATCGCCGGTGATGAGAGCATAGGCCATCAGGCCTGCCAGCATGACAAACAGCGCTGGCATCAGCAGTCTGGCGGCGGCCTCGATGCCGCCCTGCACGCCGCGCATCAGCACCGCCATGACACCGGCCATGAACAGGCTGTGCATCAGCAACAGCCGCCACGGGCTCGCCAGCATGGCGTCAAAACGGCTGGCGGCCTGGGCGCCGTCCGCGCTGCCCGCACGGCCGGCAAGCCCCTGCAGCGCATAATCCACCGTCCAGCCGCCGACAACGCTGTAATAGGCAATGCCGACAAAGGGAATGAAAATGCTGAGCACGCCGATGACCTGCCAGATGCGCGCGCTTCCGGTTTCGGCCGCCAGGGTGCGGATGGAATGAATCGCGCTGCCGCCGCCCTGCTTGCCCAGCACCAGCTCGGCGAGCATGATCGGCAGGCCGATCGCCAGCACGCAGGCGGCATAGATGAGCACAAAGGCGCCGCCGCCGTTTTCTCCCGCGAGGAAGGAAAACCGCCAGATATTGCCCAGCCCCACCGCCGCGCCGGTGGCCGCCAGCACGAAGCCCAGGCCGGACGACCAGTGCTCGCCTTGCGCCCCGCTTGTGTCCGCCGCGGCCATCAGTAATTGATCGCCGGGCTGCCGGAGGGATAGAACGCCCCCATCAGCCGCAGGCCGCCCGCATCGGTGCATTCCAGCGAATGGCTCTGGCGGCGCGGCAGAAAGATGATGTCGCCGGGCGCCACCGCGGCCTTTTTGGTCTCGGTCCACATCATGCCCCGGCCGGAGAGGATGACGATGGCCTCCTCATAGAGATGGCGGTGCATGGCGGCGCGGGACTTTGGCACCTCACCGATGAACTGGGTGATCTCGTGCGAGCCGGTGCTTTTGTCGAGCAAAACCTGAAAGAAGCGATCGGCCATGACCTGCGCCTTTGCGTGGTCCACCGGCGCAACGCGGGTCTTGATGGCCGCATCACAATGCCCCGTGGGGCCATCCACGAAGGCGGGCGCATCCACTTGCGGGCAAATGGCCGCCACGATGGTCATGGGCTCGCCTGCATCAAAGCGAAACGCCTCGCCCCTGGCGACAAAAATGCCCGTTTCCGGCCCCGCGTCAAAGCGTTTGTCCTCGATCTGCACTGTGCCCTTGCCGGAGACCACGAACAGCGCCGCCTCGCTGTGCGGATGCATCTGCCAGGGCGAAACACCCGGTTCAGCCGCACAGCGGAAGAGACTGATATGCTTGGCCCCGTCGCCCGCCCCGATCAGGCGCTGCCAGCCGAGCGTGCCCTCGTGCTGGTCGCGCCTGGCATCCGGGGTCAGCACGTAAGCGCCGCCATCCAGCACCGCCTTGCCGTCTTTGCGCTGCACCAGTTTTGCCCCCTGCATGGCGGCGATCTCTTCGGCGCTGGCCTCTTCATAGGTGTCCTGCAGATTGTTGTGCGCACCATCGCACCAGGGCGGCGAGGCGGTGCGCTTGCAGGCGCACAGCAGCGCCTCCTCGCTCTTTTCGGCAACGAACATCAGCGGCCTGAAACGGGTGCCCGCATGGGAGCCGTCGCAAAACGGCTGGGACCTGGAGCGCCCGCACGAGCACCAGAAATAGCGCTTGCCCCGTTCCAGCTTGACCAGGCACGGCTTGCGCCCGGCAATCAGCGGCTCGTCGGTTCCGGCAGGATCGGTCATGATTTGCTTTAGCTCTCAACTACCCCTGTGCTATGCCCTATCTTGAGCGATTGCGCAAGAAAAGACCAGCGCCGGACGGGCCGGATTTGACCATGGCGCGGCTTGCGCCCAAACTGGCGGCAAAACGGGAGCGGAACCATGAGCAAACATTTTCGGCACGGGCTTTTTCTCATACTCCTGGCACTGGCCCTGCCGGCCGCCGCGCAGATCAAGCTGCCGGACTGGGACACGGTGGAGATCAAGACCCAGGACCTTGGCCATGATGTCTACATGCTGCAGGGCTTTGGCGCCAACATGACCGCCTATACTGGGCCCGGCGGCATTTTCCTGGTTGATGACGAATATGCGCCACTGTCGGGCGCGATCCTGGCGGCGCTGGCGAAACTCACCGACCGGCCGGTGCGCTATGTCGTCAACACCCACTGGCACCGGGACCATCGCGGCGGCAATGAAAACTTCGCCCGCCAGGGCGCCATCATCATCTCCCAGGCCCAGGCGCGGCGCACCATGCGCTGGGCGCAATTGCACCGGGACACCGGCAATGAGGACGCGGACATCACCGCCTCGCCCGAAACCCTGCCGCAGATCACCTATGACAAGGCCATGCAACTGCATCTGGGCAAGGAGACCATAGAGATCCGCTATGTGCCCCATGTGCACACCTCTGGCGATTCGCTGGTGATCTTCAAAAGGGCCAATGTCATCGCCACCGGCGATCTCTATTTCAACGGCTTCTATCCCTTTATCGACG
>JALWUB010000290.1 GCA_026993275.1 Robiginitomaculum sp.
GATTAGAATGTCATTTTCAGCGCCTGGAGTCAGGCTCTGGAGCCTGACCCAATCATCCCGATAGCAAGGATGCTCCATGACCCGTTTTCTGTTTCTGACATCCTGTATGTTTTTATGTGTGGTTTTCCTGTCCCCGGCGATGGCTGGGGAAAAGACGGAAGTTTCACCATTACAGGGTATTTATGCCTGCACAGAAATCCGGGACGATGCAAAACGGCTGGCTTGCTATGATGCCGCGGCCGGACGCTTGCGGAAGGCCGAAACATCTGGCGAAATCGTTGCCGTGCATAGCAAGGAATTGCGCTCCATACGCAAGGAGGCCTTTGGTTTTAACCTGCCAAGCCTGCCCAAATTACACCTGCCCTTCATTAGTAAAACTGGATCGGCCACCAAAGCTGACTTGACCGAAGGGCACATCATAAAACAAAAGAAAAGTGGTGAAATTTCGAATGTGGAATATGCCGTCGATCATATTGCCGTAAAGGGCTATGGCACACACTGGTTCTATCTGAAGAACGGGCAGGTGTGGGTGCAGACAGATTCCAAACGCGTCACCTATCCCAAACATAGCAAGGACCTGAAAGTGCAAATTCGCAAGGCCTCCATGGGCAGCTATCTTTTACGGATCAATGGCAAAGGGCGCGCGATCAGGGTGCGGCGCAGAGAATAGAGGTTGCCATGAGGTCAAAAGGAACGAACGCCGTGATGCCAAAAAAATACTGGTTTGCCTCACTCTGCATACCTGTGCTGGCCCTATCTGTGACTGGCCCGGCCTTGGCTGGCGAGTCCTCTTCAAAGACCCCGTCCGACCCGCTGGCGCCCTTGCGGCATTGCCGCCAGCTTACGGATGTAGCGGCCAAGGCGGCCTGTTATGACCAGGCCATGGACAGGCTGGAAGCGGACCGGGCGGCGCACAAGTTTTCCATCGTCAGTGGCGCGCGCATTGAGGGATTGCAACGCGAAGCCTTTGGCTTTCGCCTGCCAAGCCTGCCCAAGCTGCGCCTGGGCGGTGCGGACAGCCTGTCCAGCCCGCACGAGGATGCAGCCCATGCCGGCAAGGTTCTGAAAAGAAACAAGGCTGGCGAGGTGGTGCGCGTCGCCTATCAGGTCACGCGCGTCATCCGCCTGCCCAATGGCCGCACCAGAATGGTGCTGAGCAATGGACAGGTGTGGGAGCAGGTTGGCTCTGATGCGCCGCGTTTTCGCGGCGCGCCGCCCTATGATATCCAGATCAGGAAGGCGTCGCTCGGCAGCTATCTGATGCGCGTTGGCAAATCCAAGCACACCGTGCGGGTGCACCGGGTCAAATAGGCCGCCCTTCGCGCTATGCAAGGCCCTGTTCATGTTTGATCCGCAAACCCTGTTTCTCTTTGCCGGTGCGGTGCTGGTGCTCGCGGCCATTCCGGGGCCGGACAATCTCTTTGTCACCGCCCAGGCGCTGGCGCACGGGCGCGGCGCCGGGCTTGCGGCAGCGGCGGGCATTGTGCTGGGCGGGCTGTTGTGGACGCTGGCGGCAACAGCCGGGCTGACGGCGCTGATGCAGGCGGTGCCGGGATTGCTGGTGCTGATCCAGCTCGGCGGGGCGGTCTATCTTGTGGTGCTGGCGGTGCAGTTGTGGCGCCAGCATGGCGGCCCGAAAACACCGCCGCCCGTGGCCCATGCCTTTGCGCGCGGGCTCGGCACCAATTTGCTCAACCCCAAGGTCGGGCTTTATTATCTTGCCTTCCTGCCGCAATTCGTCGATGCCGGGCGCGCGCCCGTATGGGCGCAAATGCTGGTGCTGGGGCTGATCTTCAATCTCGCCGGGGCGCTGGTGATGAGCGCGGCGGCCGTGCTGGCCGGGTCCGGCCAGCGCATTTTGGCAGAAAAGCGTGCGGCGCGCCTGCTGCCGCATCTGGCGGCGCTCATTCTCGTGCTGATCGCCGCCAAGCTGGCCATCGGGATCGTGCACGGCATGGCCTGAGCGCGCGGGCCGTTCAGGCCGCGGGAGTCGGCCCGAAGCGGGAAAAATAAAGCTGCAGGATGCGTTCGTAGATGGCGCTCAGCCGCTCCAGGTCCGCCAGCGGCACATGCTCGTTGACCTTGTGCATGCTGGCCCCGGCCAGGCCAAACTCGGCCACCGGCGCATAATCCTTGATGAAGCGCGCATCCGAGGTGCCGCCGCCGGTGGAGAGCGCCGGGCGGCGGCCGCAGACCGCTTCCACGGCGTCCTGTAGCAAGCTGGTGAACGGGCCCGGCGGCGTCAGGAAAGCCTCGCCCATGACGCGCAGGTCAAGCCGGGCCTGGCACTCATGGCGCGCCGCAATGGCGTTGGCCTCGGCCGCGATCCAGTCACACAGGTCCGCGCCGCTGAGGGACGTGTTGAAACGGATATTGAAACGCGCATGGGCGGCGGCGGGAATGACATTGTGGGCCGGGTTGTCCACGTCAATGCTGGTCACTTCCAGATTGGACGGCTGGAACCCTTCCACCTCTCCGCCAGGCAGCGTGTCCTGCAGGCGGTGCAGCAGGCGGGTCAGCACCGGCACCGGGTTTTGCGCCCGCTCCGGATAGGCGACATGGCCCTGCTGGCCGGTGATGGTGATGCGGGCATTGAGCGAGCCGCGGCGGCCATTCTTGATGGCATCGCCCAGGGCCGCCGGATTGGACGGCTCGCCGACCAGGCAATGATTGATGCGCTCACCGCGCGCGGCCAGGGCCTGCAGCACCCTTTTGGTGCCATTGACGGCCTCGCCCTCCTCGTCGCCGGTGATCAGCAGGCTGATGGAGCCCGGCAGGGTCTCGCAGGAAGCGGCAAAGCGCCCGGCGGCACAGACAAAGGCGGCAATGGCGCCCTTCATGTCGGCGGCGCCGCGGCCCCACAGCATGCCGTCCCTGACCCGGGCGGCGAAGGGCGGCTCCTGCCAGGCGCTGTCCTGCCCCGGCGGCACCACATCGGTATGCCCGGCAAAGCAGAAGTTTGGCGCCGCATCGCCAAGGCGGGCGTAAAGATTGCCAATGCCGTCAAAATCATGGCGCTGCACGCGAAAGCCCAGGCCTTGCAAGGCATCGCCCAGCACGGTGAGCGCGCCATCATCGGCGGGGGTGACCGAACGGCACTGGATCAGCTTCTGCGCCAGTTGCAGCGGCGCACAGCCCGCCTGCCGGTCTGCGCTCACCGCGCCCCCGCCTCGATGATCAGGGCCTTCAGCTGCGGCTGTATGGCCGGATTGCCGGCAATGATCAGCGCCGGGTTGATTGCTGGGGCCTCGCCGTCATCGCCAAAGACACCGCCGGCCTCGCGCACCATCAGTGCCCCGGCGGCAATGTCCCACAGCGCCAGATCACGCTCCCAGAAGCCGTCATAGCGCCCCGCCGCCAGCCAGGCCAGGTCCAGCGCCGCCGAGCCGAAACGCCGTATGCCGGCAACCTTGGGGGCAATGGCGAACAGTTCCTTGAGAAAGCGCGCATGGCCGCGTTTGCCCAGAAACGGGATGCCGGTGGCGATCAGGGAGTCCGGCAAGGCCGTGCGCGCCGAAACCTCGATGCGCCGGTCATTCAGAAACGCGCCCTTGAAACGCTCGGCACGGAACATTTCGTCGCGGATGGGATCATAGATCACACCGGCAACGATTTCGCCTTCACGCTCCAGGGCAATGGAAATGGCAAAATGCGGAATGGCGTGCAAGAAATTGCTGGTGCCGTCCAGCGGATCGATGATGAAGCGGTGGCTCGGGTCCGTGCCCTTGATCTCGCCGCGCTCCTCGACCACAAAGCCATAACCCGGGCGGGCCTCCGAAAGCAGGCGGACCAGGGTGTCTTCGGCCTGGCGGTCGGCAACCGAGACAAAATCCGCCGGCCCCTTTCTGGAGACCTGCAGGTTTTCCACCTCGCCGAAATCCCGGTTGAGCCGCCGCGCCGTCTTGCGCGCTGCCCCCATCATGACATTGAGAAGCGCTGAAGCCTGCGCCATCAGTCGGCCCGCTTCACATAACTGCCATCAGCGGTGGAGACGATGATTTTCTCGCCCCGGTCGATAAAGGGCGGCACGGTCGTGCGGATGCCGTTTTCCAGGATGGCGGGCTTGAACGAATTGGCCGCGGTCTGGCCCTTGATCGCCGGCTCGGTCTCCTTGACCTCCAGCACCACCTGGTCGGGAATGCTCAGCGCTATGGGGCGCTGTTCGTAAAACTCGATGGTCACAGTCATGCCGTCCTGCAGATAATGCTGCGCCGCGCCAACAAAATCCTTGGCCAGTTCGATCTGCTCGAACGTCTCCGAATCCATGAAGGCGAGCGTGTCGCCATTGTCATAGAGATAGGTGTGCTCCTTTTGCTCCAGCCGCACCCGCTCGACCGTTTCCGAGGCGCGGAAACGCTCGTTGAGCTTGCGCCCGTCTTCCAGGTTTTTCAGCTCCACCTGGTTGAAGGCGCCGCCCTTGCCCGGCTTGACCGCATTGCATTTGACCGCCTGCCACAGGCCGCCCTGATGCTCGATAATGTTGCCGGGTTTGATTTCGTTGCCGTTGATTTTCATGGCCTTGCCCATCGCTGCACTGTTCGTGGGCTGCTCTAGCGAGACAAAGGGGGCCGGTCAAGGCAGCGCCGTGTGCGGAAGGATCAGCAAAGGCTGCTGGGCGATTTGCTCGATGCGGTCCCGCTCCGGGCCGGGCAGGGCCGAACCCAGGGCTGTGGCCAAGGCGCGGCGTTTGGGATCGCGCGGATCATGGCGCACCGCGCGCACGGCCCATTCATAGGCGGCGGAACGGTCCATCTGCACGCCCTCGCCCTTGGCCAGCACGACGGCATAGAGATACTGGC
>JALWUB010000291.1 GCA_026993275.1 Robiginitomaculum sp.
AGGGCGACATTGCCTTGGAGCTGGGTGATATCGCCGAACAATTCCCCGGCCTGTCCATTGGCAGCTATCCATGGCTGGAGGGCGAAGACCATGGCGTCAATCTGGTGGCCCGCGGACAGGATGCGGCGCAACTGGATGAAGCCGCCCGGCGCTTGCGCGCCCTGGTGCGCGAACACGGCCTGACGCCGCAATAAACACTTTATTTTGCCGCCATGTCCGCCATAGTGCGCCCTGCCAGCACGGCGCGGGCGTGATGGAATGGTAGACATAAGAGACTTAAAATCTCTGGGCCGCATGGCCGTGTGGGTTCGAGTCCCACCGCCCGCACCATCAACAGCGCAGCTCGCACATCACGCGCTGGGCAACAAGCGCGATGTCCTCGCCCGTCTTGCGTTCACACGCCCAAACGACCAGTACTCGCCAACCCAGGACGCGGCGGATTTGTGTCCTGAATACGTCGGAATGACTTGAAAATGCACCACATTTCCCGCACCACCCCTCCTGTTCAGCACAAAACTCTGCCAAACTGACGGCGCGGGGTTTGCAGGTCTACGTCCTAGGGTCAAAACCCATTCAAAGACGCCTGCCGTTCTCATAACATTTTGTTTTTTATATATTATTAAATTATCGTCGTCATTGCGGCGCAGGCCGCAATCCATCTTGATGCATCAAAATGGACCCCGGCCTCCGCCGGGGTGACGGCTTTTCATACAGAGAATCCGCGTTTCTTGTGCTTTGAAGGCTTTTTTTCAAAAGGAAAATCAAGATCGGATGAGTCTGGGCCCTGGGGGGCTGGCGCCACTCGGGAGCAATCCCTGGCTGCCTTGCATCCAGCGCCAGATGGCCAAGGCGGTTTTCCGGCATGGCCAAACAAAAACCCCACCCGACAGGGGCGGGGTCTCTGCATCATATTGTGCAAGATTCAAGGCACCAGAAACGAGGGATCATCCTGATACGCGCTATCGACAAAGGCGTCCCAGCCAGCGTCATCCCTGGACGATTCTATATGAACGAAAACAAACACGCAGTTCGGGCACAGGGGCCGTGCGCCGTGATCCACGACAATGTCGCCACCCGAGGCGAGAAGCCCCATGGCTTTGGGCTGGCCGGTATTGAAAACCGGTTTTGAAGCGGTTTTTCGCGCCATTTTTGCCGGCAGTTTCGGCCCCATGCCACACGGCAGCGCCGGGTTGACGCACGGAGCGGCAGCCGCTGCGCGTGTTGTCGCCGGTGCCTTCTTGTGCAAGGCCTTTCGCTGGACCGGCCTTTGCTGCGCGTAGGTTTTGACGAACTTTTCCAGGATGTTCCGGTCCCATTTCAGGCCTGTTATCCGCCCGTGATTGCGCTGATCGCCCCTGGGGCGCAAAATATAGCAATTCGTGGAACGGGCCTCGCAAACCACATTGCTGTCCTTGCAGGGTGCCTTGGTCACCAAGGGCTTGTTGTTGATCTCGTGATAAAGCCAGCAATCCTCGCCGACCCGCTCACCGGCCATGGCCGTATTGGCTGCCAGCAGGGCCAACAGGCCGGCCAGCAAAAAATGTTTTGTCATGTATTATCCCCATGATTTGTGCGTTCCCTCCACCCATCTCTTATGGCTGGAAAAAAGGCCGGTCAAGCTGTTGAAATTTTTATTTTAATCTTTTGGCAGCCGGGCGCGTTACCGGCAGCAAAAGGGCGGCTTTAAGGTCATTCACCTGGCGCATTTTGCTGTGCGCGCAGTGCTGCGCTCAGGCCACCATTTGCGCGGCGAGTTCGCGCATCTGGGTGTTGGCAATGGAGAGCTTGGCCAGCGTCCAGGCGCCGGTGGCGTCCAGTTCCTCAAAGGTGCGCATGGCCTGTTCGGCGAGCGGGCCATTGGCCTCTTTCCAGCTTTGCACCAATGCTGCCGCCCATTTCCGGTCCGGCTTGCTGCGCCCGGCCAGCAGGCGCTTGCCGTTCAGTTCCGCATGGGCCATGGCCGAGCCGGTCAGCGCGCGCTGGGCGGCGTAGAAATCCTCGATCAGGCGGCGCACGGCGATGCGGTCCCAGCGCTGGTCAATATCCAGCTGGCCTGCGGCGGCGCGCAGGCGGTCAAAGCAGAACTGGTCGCCAAAGGCGTGATAGAGCGTGGCCACGGCCAGCGCCGGCCAGTTTTCCGAACTCGCCAGGTCAAGCACGTCGGTGGCCGAAACCAGCGGCCGCAGCACGGCGATATCAGCGGCCAGTTCCGCGGGCGCGCCGGCCTGTTCGAAGCGGGCGATGCGCCGGGCAATGCGCTCTTCCTCGAAGGGCGAGATGAAGTCGCGCACGTTTTCGCGCAAAAAGGCGATGCCGGACTGGTAGGTGCTGATGAAGGCGTCAATGCTGCCGGTGCTGGCGCCAAAACGCCGGGCCAGCCAGTAGGATTCGCGGCGCAAGAGGCGCATGACTTCGCGGTGCAGGCCGTAAAGCCCCGCTGCCGGAGCGCGGTTGTCATAGGCGTTGATGCGCTGGATCAGGGCATCAAAGCCAAACAGGTGGCGGCTGGCCTCGAATGCCCGCGCCGCATCGGCCAGGCTGACCCCGGCGCCTTCGGCAAGGCGGCCGAGGAAGGTCGGCCCGCCCTGGTTGACAATGTCATTGACCAGCACCGTGCAGATGATCTCGCGGCGCAGGCGGTGATGTTCGCGCGCATCCTTGTAGACTTGTGCCGGTTTTGGAAAATAGCCGGTCAGCACCGGCTCGAAATGCGCATCATCGGGCAGGTCGCTGTGCAGCAAATCCTCCACCAGTGTGTTCTTGGCATAGGCCATCAGGGTGGCAAGCTCGGGCCGTGTCAGCCCTTCGCCCGCCTCGCGCAGGGCCAGCATGTCCTCGCCCGACGGCAGGCCCTCGACATCGCGGTCGAGCTGGCCGCGCTCCTCCAGGGCTTCCATGAAGCGCTCAAACGCGCCCATGTCGTGTGCCGCCGTCAATTGCGCCAGCGACAGGGCCAGGGTCTGGTCGTAATTATGGCGCAGGACGTGCGCCGCCACGTCATCGGTCATGCTGGCCAGCAGGGCGTTGCGCTGGGCCATGGTGATCTTGCCCTCGCGCACCAGCGGGTTGAGCAGGATTTTCAGATTGACCTCATGGTCGGAGGTATCGACGCCGGCGGAATTGTCGACAAAATCGGCATTGATGCGCCCCCCCGCCCGGGCGAACTCGATGCGCCCGGCCTGGGTGATGCCCAGATTGGCGCCCTCGCCAATGACCCGGGCGCGCACCGTGCCGGCATCAACGCGGATGGCGTCATTGGCCTTGTCGCCGACCTGCCAGTTTTGCTGTTCCGCGCTCTTGATATAGGTGCCGATGCCGCCAAACCACAGAAGCTCGCAAGGGCTGCGCAGCAGGGCGCTGATGATCTGCGCCGGGGCGGCGCTGTCGCCTTCAAGCCCGGTGAGAGCGCGCATTTGCGGCGACAGCGGCAGCGCCTTGGCGCTGCGGCTGAACACGCCGCCGCCTTTGGAAATGAGCTTGGGATTGTAATCTTCCCAGGAGGAGCGCGGCAGGTCGAACAGGCGCTTGCGCTCGGCCCAGCAGGCGTCCAGGTCCTGCGGGTCCGGGTCGAAGAAGATGTGCCGGTGGTCAAAGGCGGCAAGCAGGCGGATCTTTCTGGACAGCAGCATGCCATTGCCAAACACGTCGCCGGACATGTCGCCAACGCCGATGACGGTAAAGGGCTCGGACTGGATGTCCTTGTCCATTTCGCGAAAATGGCGCTTCACCGCCTCCCAGGCGCCGCGCGCGGTAATGCCCATTTTCTTGTGGTCATAGCCAGCCGATCCGCCCGAGGCAAAGGCGTCGCCAAGCCAGTAATTGTATTCCGCCGCCACCGCATTGGCGATGTCGGAAAAGGTCGCCGTGCCCTTGTCGGCAGCAACGACGAGATAAGGATCGTCGCCATCCCAGTGCACCATGTCCCTGGGGTGGACGACCGCGCCAGAGGTTTCCAGGCTGTCGGTCAGGTCCAGAAGGCCGCGCACGAAGGTCTTGTAGGCGCGGATGCCCTCGGCCTGAATGGCGTCGCGATTGCCGCCGCGGGGCAGGCATTTGGGGAAGAACCCACCCTTGGAGCCAACCGGCACGATGACGCTGTTCTTGACCTGCTGGGCCTTGGCCAGGCCCAGCACTTCGGTGCGGAAATCATCGCGCCGGTCCGACCAGCGCAGGCCGCCGCGGGCAATGGGGCCAAAGCGCAGATGCACCCCCTCGACCTCCGGTGCCCAGACGAAAATTTCCCGGTAGGGCTTGGGCGAGGGCAGAGTTTCCAGCTCGCGGCTGGCAATCTTGATGGCAATGCGCGGCAAGGGCTCGCCGTTCTGGTCGCGCTGGTAGAAATTGGTGCGCTGAATGGCGCAGATCAGCCGCATCAGCCGCCGCAGCACCCGGTCATGGTCAAGGCTGGGCACCTTCTCCAGCGCCGCAAGGATTTTAGCGCACAGCTTGTCCTGCGCCTTTTGCCGCGCTTCCAGGGTCTTGTGGGCCTTGGGGTGAAAGCGCGTTTCCGTCAGCTTCAGCAGCAATGCGGCAATACCGGCGTGTTCGGCCAGCGCCTCTTCCTGCACCCGTTGCGACGGATCGAGCCCGGTCTGGGCGCGGTAGCGCGCGCAGGTGCGCAAAAACGCGGCACTGCGCCAGTCAATGCCCAGTTTGAGCACCAGCCGGTTGAAGCCGTCATTTTCCGAACGGCCGCTCCACACCGCCACCAGCGCCTCTTCAACCGGGGCGGCAAGCTTGTCCAGGTCGAGCACGGCGCCATCGGCCTCGCGCATTTCAA